>DASXLG010000390.1 GCA_036496425.1 Terriglobia bacterium
CTGAACCAGCTGCGGAGTTCCTGTATGGCTTCCATATTCAGGAGAGTCGACCGATGGATGCGCACCCATTGCTGGACCGGCAACCGCCGTTCGAGCTCGGCGATACTGATATCGAGCGGGTACTCCTTCTTGCCTGTAGCCGCGAAAGTCAGCTTGTCTTTGGCATAGAAGTGGCTGACATTTGCGACCGGGACGAGTTCCACGCGATTGCCCACGCGTGAAGGCACACGGACCAGATATTCCGGCTTCTTCTCTTCGACAACTTCGCGCATTTGCCGCAGAAGAGCATCGACATTTCCGCGGGCTTCCATTCCCCGCATCATCCGCTCGAGTTTCGCGACAGCGCGAGCAAGTTGGGCTGCCTCGATCGGTTTCAAAAGGTAATCGATAGAGTTGACCTTGAACGCTTCGAGAGCATAACGGTCGTAAGCTGTCGTAAACACGACCAGCGGCTGCGCCATGCCGAGCCGCTCCAGGAACTCGAAGCCGGAAATACCGGGCATCTCGATATCGAGAAACAAGACATCCGGATGGAGACGGCGAACCTCCGCCAGCGCGGCGCCCGGATCTGTGCTAGAGCCGGCGATCTCGATGCCGGCGTGTTCGCCGATCAATCGGCGCAGGCGCTTTATTGCAAGCGGCTCGTCGTCGATCAGGAAAGCCTTCATCAACATGCAGGGACGCGAAGGTGGACGGTCATGCCCTCCGGCTTCCGGTCGAAGGTCAGATCCGCCCGATCGTTGAAAGCCGAGTGCAGGCGGGCCTGCAGAATATCCAATCCCCCGCCGTGCTTCATCAGGGTGGGATCGAACCCGGCCCCATCATCGGAGACCGAAATGAGCACGTCCTTATCCGCGCTCGCGCGAACGTTAATGCGAACCCCGCCCTGATGCTGTCCGGCGACATGTTTCACGGAATTCTCCACCAGGGTTTGGATCGCGAAGGCAGGGACCTCGGCGCGGATCCCGGGATCGGCAGCAATGCCGAAACTCAACCGCTCGCCCAACCTGGTCTGTTGAATCTCCAGGTAATTGCGGACCAACTCCAGTTCCTGCTCCAGCGGAACGCTTCCGCTGTTCTCCAGGGAGGATCGCAGAAGTGAAGCAAGCTGCTCCACAGTCTTCTCCGCTTTTGCAGGGTTTTCCCGGATGAGTGCCGCGATTGAATTCAGCGTATTGAACAAAAAGTGCGGCTGGACTCGCGAGGCCAGAGATGTCAATTGCGCTTCAGCTGCGAGCTTTTCGGCCCGTTCTCGCTGGAGCCGCTGCTCCTGAAGAGCAGCGCGACTCAACACAAGCCGATCGTTACCTGAAACAACCAGTGTCGTGATCACGCCTGCTACCGTTGTCATTGCCAAAGCCGGCCGCAAACCATTCCTGAATAGATCCAGAATCGGCATCCCTCTTATTTCGGGAATGGCGTAATGCGCGACTATGGATGCTATAGCCGTACCGCTGATCCCCAAGCCCGATAGCGACGAAATAATCGCTGCCCATCGCAGCGGCCGAAAGCAATGTTCCGTGTATTCGCCAAGTTGCGGAATGATGAGCCAGCACAAGCTGCCGATCACGAAGGTATGCAGGAAAATGATTTCGATATTTACCTTGTCGAAGGCGCCGTAAAACAAGATCACGCCGCCGCCCACGCCCGCGGTGAAAAACCCGAGCTTCAGCAGATCCGTCTCCCAGCGGCGGGCACTCGCGATTGTCGGCATGGACTCAGTTTTCACTCGGAACTCGATCGAGATGGTCAATCACGATAGTCGAAATCGGCAGCTTTTGCTCCTCCAATTTGAGGCCGAGTTTCTGTAGAGCATCGAACAAGGTCGGACCGGACTCGGGGTCAACGGGAACGGCACCGGCAGGATCGGCAGCTCCATTCGGTTGTGTGGTAGGAAACCTGCGCCCGACCCAGTCCAGCTTGAAGTCATAGACATCCTTCAGGCCGGTTGCATCGAGTACCGGCCGGTCGAAATACATCAGTGCCATTTGCGGTAGATCATCCGCCAGTGCCGCCATCGTTACATTTATACAGTCCCTGTGATTCTGCCCCTGCACACCATCGACGGTCCCGCAACCGGCAGGACTGCCTCCCGAAGTCTTCCGCAGCTTCAGCTGCTTGCCAGCTTTGAGAGCGTAAACGGACCTCACCCGCAATTCGCGATGGAACTGCAGTTTGAGCCGGTCGATCAGCAGATTCTGGAGCATCAGTTGAACTTCTTGGGGAGACGTATCGTTTGCAGATTTGGCAATGACATCAAAACGCGCAGTTTCCAGCCAGTCGGGGCCGCCCTCAAATTGATCAAATCGCGTGACGCCGCCCGCGAAGGCATAATTCAGAATCATCTTAATCGGCAGGTTGCGCCATGTGAGTTGCCCACCTCGCAAGCGTGATCCTTGACCTCGGGTATCACCGGAGTCATTGGCCTTCACGACCGCCGCTTCAAACGCCGGCGTCCCTATACCGGATTGCGTCCAGCCGACGCCGATCGATACGGCCGCCACAACCAGCGCAGCCAATAGAATCGTTTTTGTGTTCATCGAGAATACCTCTGCCCGGAGAGTATTCCTGCAGCGACATGCTCGCCTCGTCTTCCCGACGAAACGTGCAAATTCGCCGACGAACCGGAATGTGCATGCCGAAAAACCGGCATCCGCCTGGGAGCTGTATCCAGATAACCCGGACGCGCATGCTAAAATGTTACTCATAATGAGTAACATGAAAACCGTTACATTGCGCGAATTCAAACATGACAGCCGGTACCAACGCATGGCGCATGATGGCGAAGCGATCCTGGTGACCCACCGTGGAAAACCCTATTTCGTGGCGATCCCTCCCGGCAGGGCCGGCACATTTCTCGGAGCGGCGCGGGCAGGTAAGCCGCTGACGCCGGACTTGCTTGTGTCTGTCCTTCCGGACGATCAGTGGCGTTCCAGCCGATGAATGTTCTCCTCGATACCGCCGCCTGGATCAATGGTGTCAAGGAACCGGAAACATTGCCGGTTAAGGCGTTAAGAATTATGCAAGACGACGTCAACCATTTCTTTCTTTCCGATATCAGTCTTCTAGAGGCATCGATGCTTGGACGCAAACATAAAGTGGACTTCGGAATGGAATTCACCCAATGGCTCGACAAAGCCCTGTCCGAGAACCTGCGCGTTCTGCCGATTTCCGCCCGGATTGCTGCGGTTGAAAATGCGCTCCCGAGCCGTTTTCATGGAGATCCGGCGGACCGAATCATCGCGAGTACCGCGATAGCGCATCAACTGATACTGCTCACGCCGGATCGCGCGGTTGCATTCAGCAGCGTTTGCGACACTATTCAGTACAACTGGCCGAAGCGCACAAAGAAACAAGCCTAAGATGCTGTCGAGTTCATCCTGGCGACGTGTTCATGGTATCCGGAGTGAATGGCTGCATCGTCAAGACGAAGTCTAACTGCGAAAGTCAGGCTAGATTCAGACGGACGCTGAGCCTGGCAAGTCCTGAACGTTGGCCGAAAACCTAAATGGCGCTTGCTCTTTATCTCCATAGGTGCACATTATTCGGCACATTTATGACTATCCCGATAGGTATCAACGACAGAGCGGCAAATAAGACTCGAATCGGACGGCGTGCGTGAGCGCGCCTTGCGCCCTGGCAAAAAGGGCGACTTCCACCTCGCGACGGACTTAAGGTGGGCTAGAGATCTGGTGGGTAATGGCCTGGACTCGCTGTCGGCAGCCGTGCTCGACGTGCAAATGCGACTGAAGGCTTCCGAAGACCGGAAGCTGCCGAACTGGGGAACGCCCTTCTTATCGCTCAGTCCGGAACAACACGCGCTGATCACTATCGCTACATTGATGAACTCCATCTGCAGGTCCGAAAATGAACGTGGTCAAGCCCGCAACGATGACCCTCCCCTACGGCGTGACTCGGGGAACGATCTACAAACAGCTTCTCGAGACGAAGGTCATCCAATCCTGCGAAGACCCGAAGAAATGTGCCCGGTACCTGGCGAGAATCCTGGAGGAAAGCATTCCCGACGTCGCCGTCGAGGCCGGCAAAATCATGAAGTGGCTCCGTACCATTGCCCGCAGTCTCGCGAAGGTGGGGCTGGGCATGGCATGGACCTCACCGGCTGGTTTTCCCGTGGTTCATGAGATCCGGGAACCGAAGGAAGTCCGCCTCGCCACGGCGGACCGGAGAATCAAGATCTACAAAGAGGATCAGAATCGGAAGATCGACTGGAGAAAGCAGGTGGATGGCGTCGTCGCGCACCTGGTTCATTCTCTCGATGCCGCGCACATGATGCTGACGGTGAATCGCCTCCACAGCTGCGGCCTGCGGCATTTTGCGATGGTCCACGATAGCTTTGGCGTTCATGCCGGCGATGTCGACCTGCTGAACCGTGTGCTGCGGGAGGAATTCGTCGGAATGTACTCCGAACTCGTCATGGCGAACTTCTTTATGGAAGTCCTGATGTCCAGTCCCGTGGGTCTCCCCTCACTCCCCGCGCCGGGGACGCTCGACATCCGGCAAGTCCTGGAGTCGCCGTATTTTTTCGCTTAAGCCTGCGCGCTTGACACCGGCTTTCCGCAGACCAGTGCGGTTCAGTTTCGCGGTAGCCGTGAGACTATTTTGACCGACCGGTATAGCCCTGCGCGATTGTCGGGATGGCGATGATCTGGTTGCGCGCGCTCGGCGTGCCCCACGTGCCGTAAAAGACGATCGCGTAGAGCGTCTTCTTGTCCCTGCCGCCGAAGAATGTGCCGTGCAGGCCCTGTGGACCTGGAATGGTGCCGATGAATTTGCCATCCGCGGCGAAAACGTCGACCGACGATCCGGTCGCGACGTAGACACGGCCCTGCTGATCGACCGCCGATCCGTCGCCGCCGGTTCCGCCATGGAGCTTTCCAAACTCCCGCTGGTTTGTCAGCGACCCGTCAACGTTCACGTCAAATGCGTAAACGATCGCGCCGTTGGTGACGTACAGCGTCTTCTCGTCCGGGCTGAGGATGATGCCGTTCGCAAGCGGCACGTCCTTTCCGTATCGTGAGACGACGCCATTGGGGCTGGCGTAGAAGACGCCGCTTTGCGCTGCACCCGTAACGGAGAAGTACACACCGCCTTTCGCGTCGGCGGAGAGATCGTTGAGCACGCCGCCGATACATTCGAACGGCTCGCCGTTGAAGGAACTGGCGAGCGTCTTGCGCGATGGCTCAAGCTCTTCGATGCCGCCGCCGAGCCCGCGGGCGGCGACAAACAACGTACCGGCCTTGCTGCGGGAGACGGCGCCGGCGGTATTGATGCCGGCATAGGCGATCTTCGCGAGCCCGGCCGCCGGATCGAATTGCATGACGTTGCCGGCGTCGTTGTTCGCAAAGAGGATAGCGCCGTTGTCGGCCGCGATCGGGCCGTCGACGTTGTTGCCTTCCCATGACCAAACGACTTTCCAGGTCTGCCTCGCCTCCAGCACCCCCGGAATCGACATCGGCGGCGGCAGGACAGGCGCCGGAGGCGCCGCTGCGGTTGCAGGGTTGGCGGCAACGGAGATCGCGAACGGCTGCGGCGGGTTCTTGCACTTTTCGAGCGCCGCCTTGTAGCCGGCGTTCTGCCACGCCTGTTGATTGCTGCCGCGGTTGAAGGTCGCCGCGGGACCCTCATTGCGCGCGTCCTTATATCCTTTTGCCCGAACGTCCCAGTTTGTGTTTGTGCAGAGGTCGCAGTCGTTACCGGCGAACATTTTCCCGGCTCGCTTGTCGTTCTTGAACTGCCACAGGAGCCAGTTCGACGCGACGTTGGCGAATTCGCCGCCACCCGGATGATCCACCGTGGCCGTGTGCCCAGCGCCGTGACGGGCGCCATAAAAGACCGGCACGCTATTGATCAGTTCGAAGGTCGCCAACGACGCCGGCGACAGGAAATCCCGCTCGGCGCCGTTAATCAGCAGCACGGGGCCGTGGACTTTCTGCACCGCGGCCTCGTTCGATTCCGGCCTCGCGGGCTGCACGCCGGAGTTGAACACGCCGATGGTCTTGACGCGCGGATCAGCGCCTAGCGTGATCGAAAGAAATCCTCCGCAGGACTGGCCCATGACGGCGACCTGATCGGTCGCGATCTTCCCTTTCAAGGGCGAGCCTGTCCGCACATTTTCTTTCTCCGCCCAATCGATCGCTTTTCGGAGATCGTCCGCATTTTGCTGCCGGCGCTCAGCGCCGGGCTGTGAGACGGAGCCGATCACTAGAAAGCCGTGGGACGCGATCGTTGTGAAGAACCCCGAGTAGCGCGCGCTGTTGATGGCGCAGCCGCCGTCGCCCCATACCATCACGGGCAACTTGTCTTTCCCGGGAAGTTTGCCGGGATCCTCCGGGCGAAAAATAACGTGAGCCGGCGAGCCGAACGCAGGCTCCGACATGACCTTGTATGGGCCGGGAACCGCCTTCGGCGCGTTGTCGAGCGGCAGTGTCGTAGCGACCAGATCATTTCGACCCGGTGCCTGAGCGAAACAGACGGACGCGCTGAGAATGGCGGCGGCGACGAGGGTTGTCTTCATAGCCGGTAGCTTACCGCAGCCACTATCCGCGAGCTACTCATTCTGGACAGTAAAGAGTCCGCGCCGCAGATTGAGGACTAACGTTCGAACGTTGCCGTGCCGGCCACCCAGTCGACGCTGAGTCGCAGCGTTCGATATGCGTCGCCGCCGAGCGCGCCTTCCGTCGGCTTGTCCATCCACTGCGCCATTTACTCGTGGAACGCATGGTCGGGACGCCACGCGAACCACACCGGTCCGACATCGTAGCCGCCGACTACGAGCTACGGCACCTCGATCATCGGGACCTCTTTGCCGTCGATCTTGTCGGCGTGCTCGGGCACGCGCCAGTCCGGGTACTTAGCGCGCCAGCGATCGAACACCGTCTTCGTGATGAACGACGTTGCGCGTTCGACCGGTCCGCCGCCGAGCGCCGCGCGCGCCGTGTCGGTGAGCGTCACGCCTCCCGCGGCCTCCGTCTCGACGGTGAGGCGCAGGCGTGCCACCGCATCCTTCGTCAGGTACATGCCGCCGCGCTATCGAGGTAGATGCGGAGCGAGCCACCGGCTGCCGTCTTGGCGTCGAGAAACCAGCGATCGGTGGACAGCTCGGCGGGGAGAATGTAACCCGTCGCCGCCGCGGGCTTCAGATCTGTCGGCGATGGCGTGCACGCGGCCAGCGAAACGAGCGACGCGATGAGGGAGCGCATGCGGTAGATGATCCACGACCGGTGCCGGCGGCGGACGGAAGTTTTCGCCTATCATTTGCCGAGGTCGAGTTGTTTTCGGATCAGATCACACAAGCTGTTTTTGATTTCGGTGTGGCGGGGAACAGGGCTTTGTCTTCCGTTCTTGGAATTGGCATAAATATCGTGCTTTTTGCCATGACGTTTGAGAAAACAACCTGATGCCTCCAGTTCCCTGACAAATTCCGCGCGCTTCACATTGTTTCGAGCGCGATATCTTTCGTTTTGGAACCGGGATGGATCGAGTCAGCACCCTCGAGCATCAGCGCGTAGGCATCCTTGATGTTTTCCTCTAGCTCTTCTAACGTCGCGCCCTGACTAAAGACTCCCGGCACCTCTTTTAATCGTCCAACATACCAGCCGTCATCCGACCAATACTCCAGGGAAAACTGCCGTCGAGCACTCACAATAGAATTATACATAAACGCGATGCCCCTCTATCGATTACCTGTTTGTGCTCGACTCATGTCGCTCCAACCGCATCGAAGCCATTGATAACACGGCATCGATAATGGCGCGCCGATTGCACAGGGCCATGACAGCGTGGCGACGGTAGAATAGGAGAGGAAATGGCGACGAGAACACGAAGCGGCAATGGAAACGTGAACACCGCGATTGCAGTCCTGCTGCATACGCAGGCGCAATTCGTTGCGAAACTTGCGGAGACGAGAAAGGAATTCGCGGCGATCCGCCAGGATCTGGAGACAATCAAAGCCGTTCTCGTCCGGCACGAAGAGGCCTTGAACCGGCATGAGCAGATTCTGAGTCGCCAGGAGCAAATGCTCAAAGACTTGCCGGAAGCGATTCGACAGAAGATAGGGTTCGCGAAACCATAGAATTCCAGGGACGCACCCGATTCTGAAAACAACAATCCCGGGTCCGTCCCTGGAATTCCACCAGTGGTAACGCCGGTTAATGCGGTAAAGATATCGGGCGGCGCATCGAGGTCGGCGGGATTGGCAGGCGCGAGCCCACCGAAGTTGGCCACCCGAGTCGGGGCCGGAGCGAATCTCAAAGTGAAGTCATATCTTCCGGTCAGGCCGGTTCCGGGGGAATGCATTCCCCCGGAAAACGACGCATTCCCCTTCCGGGGGAAGGCCCGTTGCGCGACAAGGCGGATAAACCCTGGCTGTTCTTCGCCGCCTGTCACGAGTGGAAACGCTATAGAAGAGAGGCAGGTCCCGGCTTCCGATCCCATTTGCCGATCAGCATGGATGGGTCGTGTAACGGCTACCAGCATTTGAGTGCCCTCGGACGCGATCCATACGGCGGAAGCGCTGTGAACCTGGTCCCGGACGATTATCCCCACGATATTTATCTCGAAGTCGCCGAGATCGTCAGCAGCAGGTGCAGATTGATGCTCAATACCGGCAAGGAGACGAGAGAGAAGCTGCCCGGCAATTGCTTGGCGCGGAGCGCGAGCCCGATAGGGCGAAGCCTCAATGGAAGATCGATCGTGACGTCCTCAAGCCCGCAACGATGACCGTCCCCTACGGCGTGACGCGGCGAACGATCTACAAACAACTGCTCGATCGAGATCGGCTTCCGGAGTGAGCCTTGCCCTCACTTCTTTCGTTTCAACAGGCGGTCATGGACTTCAGTCCAGGGCTGGGCAGCAGACGGATCGACGGCATGTTCATGCTTGCGCCGATCCAATTCCTCTCGTTGCGCGGAGGTGAGCGGCAGGGACTCGGGCTTGGATGCGATACTCCCCCAGATCTCCTCGATCGGCTCAAGGCGGTCCTTTACGCTCAGGCTCAGAATCTCTTCAATACGAACACTCATAGCTCATTTCTCTCCAATCACGATGTTTGGGCAAGCCTGGCGCCAGATTTAAGTTTACCGCACATGCAAATTCTGGAGACAGACACCGGCCGTGCGCGGGGCTGAGTGCCTTGATTATACCGGCGGCCAGCAACAAGGCGAAATCCACGCCCATTGAGGGCAATAACGCTGTTTCATCGGAGTGCGTTGATGCGCTGCGCCCTCGCCCCACGCCATTGGGAAAATGATCCTGATGAAGATGAACCCGATGCACGGCATCTTCGTGTTTGATCGAAAATAGAGCTATCATCCTTTCATGGCGTTTGATAGGAATGACGCGACTATTCAAGCCTTTCTGTCCGGCATTGCGGGCGTGCGCGAGCGTATTGAAAAAATAATACTTTTCGGCTCACGCGTTCGTGGAGACGAAAAGCCGTATTCCGACTACGATATTCTGATCGTCGTCGCCGAACGCGAACGGGACTTGATGGACGCCATCCACGATGCGGTGATGGACGCCCTTCTTGCGACGGGCCGGCTGGTTTCTCCCAAGGTGTTCCGCCGCCAGGATTTCGACAGATTTTCGGCAATACCAACGCCATTTCTGAAGAATGTCTTAAGAGAAGGTGTCTCCCTTGGATAAGAGCACGCAAGAGTTGATCCGCGGCTATCTCGCCAAAGCGGATGAAAAACTTGAAGTCGTCAACCGCTTGCTCGCGCAAAATGATTTCGAAGACGCGATCTCACGCGCTTACTATGCTGCTTACTACGCCGCTCACGCGCTCCTGCTATCCGAAGGATTGGAGAGCCGATCCCATGGCGGTTTAGTCGCATTGGTTGGTCTTCATTTCGTCAAGACAGGACGACTCGACAAAAAGTTTGGACGAAATCTGTCGAACCTGATGGAAGACCGGCAACAGAGCGATTACAACCTGTTCTCCGGACTGGAAAAGGAAGACGCCGAACAGGCCCTCGAAGAAGCCCGATCTTTTGTCTCCGAAATTCGCCGTCAGCTTGCACCTTATCTCTGAAACCGGCAGGTAAATCCCCGGATCGCACATTGTCCGGGATTCGTAGCCGATCAACTTTTGAGTGAAGAGGGTGTGACATGGGAGATGGGCGAGTCGCCGCCAATCCGGAAGCAACTCGAAGCAGAAGGCGCCGTTTTCGAATGGCGCGAGCTTGGCGGCATCTATGTGTATGTGCATACATGGTGAAGGGGGCGATGAAGCTCGATCCTGAAGGTCGGGCTGGAGAGTTATCGTTCCTGACCCTGATGGAGCTGGGTTTTGAAACGTCGGGTGCATGTGCGGACCAGGGAGGAACGGGCTTCAATGCGGTCATTCGCGAAGGTGAAGCCTATCTGCAGCGCAAGCCGGCGTCGGGCTACTGGACGGCTCTTCAGTCTGCTCCCGGCAGTCCCCGAGTTTCCGAAGGATGGCCGGATGCGTGGCGCCTTTTGGACGGAATGCCGCCAGCCAGGACGTACTTTTACTGTGTCTACGACTAGGATGATGGCTCGCTATTCAATGTAAGTATGACCGACGAGCAAATAGAACGAGGCGTGGCATTCTTCGCGACGTTCCTGGGTCTGCATATTCTGCTTTGGGGTTCGTTATTTTGCATCAGCAGACTACAAACCGCGCAACGGGGTGATGGCGAAGGCTTGATCTACCTGCTTGTTGCGGTGGTATGCTCGGGTCCTTTGTGTGGGATGGAGTCCGTAGTCGGCTACCCCACCGTCACACTGCTTGCGCCAAGCTATAAACAGCCGCTGTTTCGAACATTTTTACGCGATGCAGCATTTTCCGCGCTCCTCGTTTATTCGCTGGGCTGGTCCGCACTCGCGTTCCTCCGAAAAACGATTCTGGCCGAAAACATCATGGACAGCTATCTTGGGCTGAATCTCTTTCGTCACATCTTTCCATGGTCGCCCATCTTCCTGGGCGGACTATCGGCATTAGTGACGATCGTGTGCTCTATGGTCGCGCGGCGCTCGTCAAGGCGAGCTCTAGATTCAAACGGACGCTGAGCGCTGTGAATTCCTGAATTCCAGGAATTCCAGGGACGCATCCGAGATTCGATTCGGGGTGCGTCCCCAAATCTCTCGGGCGCGCTTGACAGCCTACACCGCCTCGCAATTCGCATAAGACTGGGCAAAGGTCATTCTCGCTCCGAAAATTGTATCGAAGAGAAACACGCTTTCAGTGTCTCGACCGCGAGCTCTTTTCCGAGGGATTCGTTGGTTTCGAAACAGTCTGCGCCCCAATTTGACGTCTCTAATTGAATTTCCTATCCTTTGGGTAGTGGATCACAAGGATTCTTCGGCCTTCAATTCCGGTAACAACGAGACGTCTTCCGCAGTTGCGGAGGCGATCGAATTCGGAATCGATATTTCGTTGTTGGAGTCCACGCTTACCTGTTCTTACCAAGAACGCCTGGAGAGGCATGAATCGGCATTGACGCTGGTACTGGAACTTAAGAGAGCCGGAGAGCAGTTATCCAAAGCCTGAATCGTCTTCTCCAACGCTTCATTGATCAAGGATTCGATTTTGTAATTGTCGGTGGATTTGCTGGAGTGCTGCACGGATCTTCTCTCGTGACGCAGGATTTGGATCTTTGTCTCCTGCTGACGCCTGAAAATATCCACAATCTGAGGCTTTCTTTAAAGGATCTGAACCCGAAACACCGGATGACGCCGAAGAAACTTTCTTTTTTGGAGCTTCCAGCAGACATTCGCAACATTAATAACCTCTATTTGGAGACCGATCTGGGTATCGTAGACCTGATCAGCCAAGTTCTTGGTGTTGGCCCCTTCGAGCGGGTTTCAGCCAACGCCCAAACCATCGAACTCTTTGGACGGCCGTGCAAAGTTATCTCGATCGGCGACCTTATTCTGTCCAAAGAAGCGATGGGCAGACCCAAAGACGTTGCGATGATCAAAGAGTTGAAGGTGATCCAGGATAAAATGCGTAAGCCATAACAGAAGGCACACTGGTCTTCAGGAAGCGCGCCGATGAAAAAGCCAAAACGGACGACGAAGCGAGCGTCTGGCCCAATCACATCTTCGTATTATGAACCGGACGGATGTCCCTTCGTGTTCGCCGATGGTACGGCGCACTGATCGCCAGATCCGATATTGAAGATCTTATCGCCTGGGCCGCCCCGCCTTGCACGAACTCGGAAGTGAGGAAACTCGTGTCGAAATCCGGCTACGCCATACAGCCCAGGCTGGACCCGGAAGATGTCACACCAGTCGACGCCGTCCTGTTGGAATTCGAGGAGGAGGAGGCCGAGATGCCATCGCTCTTCTCTGGGGACCTTGAGATCGATGGACCCAGGGCTGGCCGGCGCGTCCCTTCCTGATCGCCGGCATCTGGCATCACCTTGAAAGATATTGGCCCGTCCTCACGTTTGGGCCGGAGTATCCCACAGAAGACCCGATCTGCGCGGTCAAGACCGAATCACGGAGAAGACCCACAAAGGCAGCGCTGATCGCGTTGATCGACCTTAAGCAGACTCAGCTTTTATTGGAACCGATTTGCACAGACACGCAGGCACGGCAGTTCATGGCAACAATGGGTTACACTGTGCGGCCAGATGTGGAGCTATCGGATGTTACGCCAGCAGATGACGTCCATGAGCCCGATGAGATGGGGATGAACCTTTTCGCTCTCGCAATGTATAGGGAAGTCGAAGACTATATCCGCATCGGCGATCCGCCGATCTTCAAGGAAACATCGGAACGTCTGATCGGCATGGGTCTTTCCGACGATGAGGCTATCGGTCTGATATGCAAGGCTCTCGTCGGGGAATATACCTGGGACTCGAACCACGAGATTACTCCGGAGTCGCTCGATCGAATCGTACGGACTTTGTCACGCCTGCCAGATCTCCACGACAACTGAACCGAACTTCGACTGATTCGCCGCCCTCTCCGGCTCCGGACTTCGCTTATCCCCGCGAGTTAGCTCGATTCAAGTCATAATTCGGGGTGCGGCTCTGAATCAGGCCCACGAGTTCTCAATTGTTCAGTTCTGTACTTGAATGTACAATTTAACAATGAAGACCGTCTCATTCACGGATTTCAGGAACAACGCTTCGTCTTATCTGGACCTCGTTGAAAAAGGTGAGGAAGTACAGATACAGAGGCACGGGAAGGTGGTGGCGCGCCTTACACCTCCGGGGCCGCGGAAGGAGCCGGCCTGGCGGAAACCCGGCTTGAAGCTGGTCACGAAGTCGCCATCGCTGAGCAAGGCCGTCCTCGAGGATCGCAGGTGAACCTCTTTGCGGATTCGTCGGCGCTCGCCAAGCGCTACATTGCCGATGAAAAGAGCGGCCGGTTCGACGAGCTTTTGCAGCGCACCGACGGCTTGGCGGTTTCCGTGTTATGCCTGCCGGAAATCATCTCGGCCCTTTGCCGGCGGCGCAGAGAACGCCTTTTGAACGACTCGCAATACAAAGCAGCCAAACGCGCCCTGGAAGCGGATCTGGCCGATGCCGCGGTAATCGCGATGACCGATGAGGTTCTCCTCGGCGGGATCGACCTCCTCGAATCCAATTCCCTCCGCGCCTCCGACGCCATGCAGATTTCCAGTGCTCTGGTCTGGGGAGCCGACGTCTTCGCGTCCGCGGATGCACGGCAATGTACGGCCGCTAAAGGTGCCGGTCTGGATGTGATCCGCCTCTAGTGTACTGACTCAGAGAAACGTTGCATGAGTCTCGCGACGGTTCGAACAAAGTCGATCATCGGCTGCGAGATCGGACATTCACGGGCCGCCCCTGTGGAAACGAAACCTTTGTTAAGGAAGCAGAACGATTGCTCGGCCGCCGCCTCGCAGCTCAAAAACCGGGTCCGGGACCTCAACAACTCACCGATACAAAGACGCCGCCGCTTTGGACAAGCGACGACGTCCCGTCTTGATGTGTTGAATTCCGTGTCTGTCCCCTGAATTTTACCTGCTGACCTGAATACTGCCTACAACGGCACGACCGCCCTGGCCGGCACCGCCGGCACCGCCGGCACCGGTCGAGACAAGCTTGACCCAAAGTGAGCCTTCGCCGCGGTAGTACGAGGTGGCGGTGGCGTTGCGCAGCGCATCCAGGCTGTTTTGTGGCGTGCCCGTGGTTGCGGTGGTGAATCCCGGCAGCTCGAAAATAACCCAGGAGCCGCCGTCCAGCTCCCGCACGCTGATGTTCAGGGGCGACGTTTCGGTTTCCGCCTTGATCTCGGTACCGGCGCGGACCGTGGTATCGCCGGTGGCGTTAAACGTCCTGCCATTGCGGCTGAGAACGATCGGTGCAGCTCCACCTCCTCTGGCGCCACCTCCGCCTCGAGGGGCAGCAGCAGCGCCCGCAGCCGGAGCTGCCCCAGGGCCACCGCGGCCCGCAGCAGCGCCGCGACCAGCAACTGCGCCCGTCGCGGGAGCAGCGCCTCTAGGGGCACCGCCGCCACGGCCTCCACGAGCACCGCCGACGGCGCCAATCTGCATGCGCCCGAAATCACCCTTACATACGGCGGCGTTCCAGGACGGCTCGATCTTACAGGCTTTGTCATCGTCCGCGATCCCGTTGTCGATAACGACATAGGAATCGGGGACACCGCCGACCGACCCGTCGATATCGTGGAACACCGCGCCACTCCAACCTGAAAAACTTCCGAATTCACCGGAAAAGGACCATCGGCGATCCTGCGGTGGGAAATACACCGGCTTGGCGTTTTCGAATGTCAGCTTCTCGACATCGTTGTTGGTGCTGATTGGAAAGCTGCTGTACAGCAGGTACGAGATCGCTCCGGTCTTGCGAGTGGCATTGTCCACATAATTGACGAACCTGGTATTCACAACATGGTGGAGGAAATCGTAATACTCGTAGCCACGGATCGGGTAATCCGCGTCATTGCGAGGCAAGGTTCGACCATACGCGATTTCCGCTGGGGTTTTGGGGGTGCCTTTATTGCCGCTTTCGCCCACGAACAGGGAGTTCACGACTTTCGAGGTATAGTCGCCGTGGTACGGGGCCACGCCAGGGTACGCATGCGTGTAGCCGATAGCGCTGTCGGCAATCTTCAGGCCGTCAAAGACATGATTCTCGCCACGGGCCCAGATGGCAGCGCCCCTGCTCTTGTAGATGGTAAGGTCTTTGAACACCGCTTGCAGCCTCGCGCTGTTGGTGTCGCTGGGATCCGTATAGGGCAGATACGTGTTCCCGCCAAGGTTGAATTTGCCCTGCGCATTGGGTCCGCGATCCAACATCAGCCCTTCGATGTCGGAGTGGGCGACGTTGCCGGAAAACTCCCGAAATTGCGTTCGACGGGGCCAGGTCTTCGCGGCGATCTCCGTGCCTTCAAACTTACCCGTTGGGTGTTCTGGAAAAGCCATCCAGAAGCCTGTTGCCTCAGAACCCGCGGACACATTCCCGCGGTAGGTATTGTCGGGGTTCGTGATCCAGAAGGTGGACGCCGTGTTGTCGGAAGGAATCAACTGGTCGGTGGCATTTTGCCCTTGACCGCCCCCTCCGTAGACTCCGACTACTGCATTTGTCGAAGTACAGGGCCGGGTGGGATGGCATTTGGTCAGTATCCCCAGGTTGTTCAGATACTGGTTACCGTGTTCCACGCCATCTTCGAGGAAGAAGCAGTGGCCGACGTTGTTGTACGCCACATTATTCTCCACCCGCACATCGTTGGTGCCATGTACCGTCACACAGCGGCTGTAGGTATCGTGAATCGCAGAGTTCTCAATGTATTGCCCCTGCGCATCGCCAACCAGATGCCAATGGATGGGATACCTCGCAAGGTTCTCGTGCTGACCCATTCGAAAGAACTCGACACCGGAGACTTTCATGGTTGAGCCGGTCATCGCCATCACGTGCCCGCCACTGAATGACTTCTCCGCGTCGGCTGAAGCCTG
>DASXLG010000391.1 GCA_036496425.1 Terriglobia bacterium
CCTTAATGCCCTAATTCAATTCGGGAATTCAGGTGTGCGACCCCTTATAGTTTTCTTTCCATGCGAATCCTCGACACCGGCAGGCTCTATCTTCGCACCTGGGAAACCAGTGACTTCCCGCTCGCCAGGAGTCTTTGGGCCGATCCCGACGTGATGACTTTTCTTGGCGGGCCACTCAGCGACGACAGAATTCTTGCAAAAATACAGTCGGAAATAGTTTGTGCTGAACAACACGGTGTCCAATACTGGCCGATCTTCGAAACCCGGACCAATGACTTCGTCGGTTGCTGCGGCTTGAGGCCGTGGGCATACTCGCCGCCCGCGGGACACGAGACGGGATTCGCCCTCGTCAAGGCAAAATGGGAACAGGGATATGCTTCCGAGATCGCCGGGGCCGTCGTGAAGCATGCATTCGAAACGCTTCAGCTTCCGATGCTGCGGGCCGGGCATCACCCCGAGCATCGTAATTCGAAGAAGATCCTGCTTCGATTGGGTTTCCAGTTCGTGGATGAGGTCTTCTACAAACCTACCGGGTTGATGCATCCCACATACCAGTTGAAGAATGGCGGACCTCCCGAAAGAATCCTGGGTTGACCTGTATGCACAGCTTTCCAACAAGATTGTTGACGGCGGACCACATTGCCGGGCATCGTTACGCGTATGAGAATCAAAGTCGCCATTCTGTTGCTTGTTCTCGGAATAGTTGCCGGCAGCCCATCTCAGATACGATTCGTTCAGGCTGCTCCAGTTCAACAAGCGGCTCTTCCCGGCCGGTTGAGCGATGCCGAGTTCTGGAATCTGGCGTCCTCACTTTCTGAGCCCGGTGGATATTTCCGCATTGTGGACAACTTCACATCGAACGAGAGTGAGGTCGGGCGCCTTTTTCCGCGTGTCGCGGCCCTGGGCGGCCCTGGAGGTGTCTATCTTGGAGTCGGGCCGGAACAGAATCTCAGCTACATCGCGGCGTTGCGTCCTGCCATGGCGTTTATCGTCGACATCCGGCGCCAGGCGGCGATCCAGCATCTGATGTTCAAAGCGGTCTTCGAACTGTCGAAAGATCGTGCGGATTTCATTTCGATGTTGTTCGCGAAGCCCAAGCCGGCGGACATTGAGCCGATGGCGCCGATCCAGCAGATCTGGGGCGCATTCGCAAACGTGCCGACAGACAAGAGTCTGGCGGCAAAAAACCATGCAGCTGTCGTCGATCGGCTGAAGACCCACGGCTTTACCTTAACTGAGGACGAATCTTCTCAACTCGATCTTGTGCTGAACGCTTTTGTGCAGTATGGCCCCGCAATCACGACAAACAGCGGCGGCGGTGGCGGCGGCCGGGGTGGCAATGGCGCTTCTTTCGAAGATCTGACCGGCTGGGAAACCGATGACGGCGGTCAGCCGCGAAGTTTTCTTTCAACCGATGAAAACTACCGGTTCGTCAAAACTCTCCAGGAAAAGAATCTGCTGATTCCCGTTACCGGCGATTTCGGAGGACCCAAAGCCCTGCGGGCGGTCGGGAAATACCTGCACGAGCACAATGGAATCGTCCGCGCTTTTTATGTTTCCAACGTGGAATCCTATCTATTTATGGATGGCAAGTCCGAAACGTTTTACGAAAACGTCGCGTCGCTTCCGCTCAACGACCTCAGCGTCTTTATTCGTCCATACGCCATGCGCCAAGCCGGACGGCCTGAGCCGCTCTGCGGGATCGTGAAGTTTCTTGCTGCCGCGCAGGCGGGACGCGTCCGAACCAACAACGACGCGCTGAGTTGTCCACAGTAGGAACTGGAACACAAGAAGCACAATCCTTTTTGTGCTTTTTGTGTTCCGGTCCCGATCCCTTGAATGGCGCTCGCAGTGGGTTCAACGTCCGTTTTGAATGTGCTCCGCGATCCGTTCGGACAGCGCTGAAATCGTGGCCGAAGGATTGACGCTCAGCGCAGTTGGGATGATGGAGCCATCGGAGACGTACAGATTGGGATAGTTCCAGACTTCGCCGAACTCATTGACGACGCCTGCGGCCATATTGTCGGACATCGCGCAGCCACCCAATGGATGGGCGGTGAGAAGTTTCCTGAGCGGCCAGCGCCACAGGATACTGGTTTCGTATCGTCCTTTGACGGCTCTGCTGAGCGCCTTGAGACCGGCCTCCATCTCCTTGAACATTTCCTTGCTGCGTCGAGGATCCCACTGAATGTCGATGTTGCCTCCCGACAGGTGCATCCTGCCATCGGCCGCATCGGTCCCCATGCCGAGGTAGGGCAGGAATCTCGGTGTAACTCCGCCCTGAAACAGCCGGTCCACGCCATCCGTGACGGCGGAAGCCCGGCTGAGGCCAAGAGTCCGTAAGACATATTTATCCAGAAACTTCTTCAGGTTCCGCAGTCGGCCGGGAGTTGG
The DNA here is from genome assembly GCA_036496425.1 of Terriglobia bacterium. NCBI lineage: Bacteria > Pseudomonadati > Acidobacteriota > Terriglobia > Terriglobia bacterium. Next base: position 2,395 of record DASXLG010000391.1, read on the forward strand.
CAGCGAACCTTCGAGGTACCAGAGAAGCGGATCTGGAAATCCCAGGTCCTCGATGAAAACCTTGTTCTTCGGTGTGGAGTAGTCCGCGATTGCCGTGATGTTTGGGCCGGAGCCCGGATCGATTTCGCGATCCGCGTCAAAGGCGCCGGCGAGGAGAAAATCGCCGTTGCCGGAAAACTTATCACCAAGCAGTGGGCTCAGCTGTGGCAGCGTCTTATGTAAATCGCGCGAGCGCAGCAAAATCTCCGTCGAGCCGAGCGAACCGGCGGAGACCACGACCTTTTGTCCTGTGACCGCGCCATATTCAAATTCACCGGGTTTCTCCGGATCGAGATGTTTGAAATAAACTGTATAGCCGTTGCTGCCATCGCCGCCCCGCGGCTCTATCTTCTCCACGTAGTGAAGGGGATAAACTTCGGCCCCGTTCTGCTCTGCTAGCGCGATGTAGTTCAAGTCGAGCGTATTTTTCGCATGAACATGACAGCCCAGCATGCAGTTTCCGCAGTAGACGCAGCCGCTCTGGGGCGAGCCCTGGCGATTCAGTTTGTCGGGGCCGGTATAGATACAAATGTCCACGAGTTCGCCTTTCCTTCCAGCCCCCCGGGCGGCGGCGAGAAAGGCTTCGGTGCGCTTCGGCATGTCGAGTTCCGCAGGAGGTGTGAGCGGCTTGGCCTCAAGCATGTCTTTCGCTTTATCGTAGTAAGGATCGAGCGCGTCACGCTTGATTGCCTTGGGCCATCGGGGGTTCTCGAATATCTCTCTTGGCGCCCGGATATGCACATTGAAGTACACCAGCGAGCCGCCACCGACGCCGCAGCCTTGAATGACGTCAATCTTTCCAAAGGTCCGGTAGTCGAGGAGACCGTAGTCTTTGAAGTTCCAGAAAGAGCGGGCCACCTGTCCGGTTGTCCGGGGAAAGTCTTTTCTTCCCCACCGCTTCCCACGCTCGAGAATGCAGACAGAGCGGCCCGCTTGAGCCAGACGGCAAGCATTGATCGCTCCGCCAAATCCGGAGCCGATCACGACGACGTCATACTTGTCCTTCATTGCGGATCCATTACCGCTACTTCTTCGCGGTCCTGGTAATTTCCTGATACGCGGTTTCAACGAATGTCAGCGGGGGCTTGGGAGCTGGACCGCCCCGGCCGCCACCAGCAGCAGCTGCGCCTGCACCGCGTGCAGCACCTGGCGCGCCGCCGGCAGCACCTGCGCCACGAGCGGGAGCGCCTGGCGCCGGAGCATCAGGCAGTGCGGCTTTGATCTGTTCCAGTGTCTTTCCTTCCTTCACCATGGCGGCTATCTTGTTGCGCCGCTCCATTGTCGCCGCCAGCTTGCGCTGAAGATCAGCCTTCGTCACCAGGTCTCCGTGTCCGGTAATATAGGTGTCCGCATTGAGCGCGATCATCCCCTTCACGCTTGTCAGCCAGCCTTCGGTCGAGCCGTTCTTCTCAAAATGAACGTTCGGGTTGTCGTCAGCGCGGTTGGTCACGACGATATCGCCGGTGGATACGATCTTTTGCTCCGGCAGGAATATGACGAGGTCGCCGCTCGTGTGCGCGGGAGCGAAATGATAGAGCTCGAGCTTCACTCCATCGATCGTCATCTTTTCCTTGGTCTTCGTCGTAACCTGGGTCGGCAACCGGTCGGCAGGCGGGGCGCCGCGGCCGCCGGCCGCCAGGGCCGCTTGTTGTTCCTTCTTGTTATTTTCGTGCGCGATGATCTTGATACCCGCAGGAAACGCGACCAGACCGTTCACATGATCGCCATCGCTGTGCGTAATGATGGCGGTCGTTACCGGTTTCGGAGTGATCTTGGCGATTTGCGCCAGCAGATCTTTCGCGCCGGCTTCCGTCTGCTTGGCATCGACAACGATGACGCCCGTTTTACCGATGATGATCGTGCTGTTGCCGCCGGCGCCGCCAAGAGCCGCCCACACATCGGGCTTCAGCATTTTCATCGTGATCGGCGGCGGGGCCTGTGGCGCCTGTTGCGCAACCGCCGAACTGGCGAGCGCGCCCCACACCAACACTGCGAGCCTCACATAGAGAGCCTTGGACTCTGTCATAAGGAATTGTCCTTTCTAAGTTCTGCCGGATTATAACCGTCCCGGAGGGCTTTGCCCAACGGGAACGGGAATAGCCACAAAAGGCACATGGCAGAACACGAAAGGCACAAAAACATCACGAATGACCTCACGTTCGTCTAACTCCTTAGACAGAAGGAGATTGGTTTATGAAACCCCGAATCGACTATCAAAAAGTTTCCGGCGGCGTTATCAACGCGATGCTGGGGCTCGAAAAATATCTTCATGAATGTGGGCTCGACGAAACCCTGCTGCTGTTGATTAAGTTGAGAGTCTCTCAAATGAATGGCTGCGCATATTGCATCGATATGCACTGGAAAGATCTTCGCGCCGCTGGCGAAACCGAGCAGCGGCTATACGGATTGGACGCATGGGAGGAATCGCCCTACTACAGCGATCGCGAACGGGCTGCGCTTGGCTGGGCTCAAGCCGTCACCAATATTACAGATGGACACGTTCCGGATCCGGCGTACGAAGCCACAAGAAAGCATTTTGGGGAAAAGGAGCTGGCAGATTTGACGCTGGCAATCGCGGCAATTAATGCCTGGAACCGGTTGTGTATTGCAGTCCGGGTCGCACCTGGCGCTTATCAACCTGCCGGGCAGCTCAAGAAATTGGGATAGGTAGTTCAGCCGCAGATGACGCGGATTGTTCAGATAGGGCGCATCATTAATCCCTTTTTGCGTCCCATCTGCGTAATCCGCGTCATCTGCGGCTAAAACCTCTTTCGCGTCGCGGCCCCCGAATTCCATTTTGATGCGGACGGTGTTATAGTTCGTCGCCAGCCTGTCAAATTCTGAAGTGCTTTCGGAGGCGCATAAATGATTAAGCGGACACTAGTTTGCGTTGTGTTATGTGGGTTCATGACGGCCCCCTCGCTACTCGCTCATCATTCGCTCGCGGGTGTGTACGACATGAAGAAAGATGTGGAGCTCTCGGGGGCAGTCGAAAGCGTGAAATTCGTCAATCCCCATGGTTCTTTGACTGTCGCAGTCAAGAACCCGGATGGCTCCTCGACCGCCTGGGTGCTGACACTTGGCTCGGCCACGGCTCTTGCGCAGCGCGGGATCGGCAAGACCGGACCGAATGCTCTGCACGCCGGCGACAACATCAAGGTGAAGTTCCTTCCCGCAAAAGATGGCAGCCCCCTGGGATTTCTCAAGTCGGTCACGATGCCGGACGGACGTTTGATCATGATTTCCGCCGGTAACCCGAACGATTAAACAGGAAGGGGAATCAATGGTGCTATTCGAGGCCGCGGGCTTTTCTCGAGGTTTCGCGCTGTCGCGCTTGCGCTACGCGGGGACAAGTGTCGCGATTACAGTCGCTCTGACGCTCAGCGCGCCGTCCCCGGCCCGTGCACAACAAGCCGGTGCAGCACCTGCAGCAACGCCAGGCCAAGCTGGCCGTGGAGCCGGTGCGGGCGGCGGAAGCGCGCAACGCGGCGGGGGCCGAGGCGGCCGAGGCCGCGGTGCACCGCCGTACACCCCTGCAGCCGGCGTAAAGGACCTGAAGTCCGTCCTGTTCAACTGGGCCTGGTACACGGGCATGCTGCGCAGCAACCTGGAACAAGATCTGATCATGTCGCTCGAATATCAGGGCAAGGGCACCATGCAAGTGGATGGGCAGCCCTGCAATGTGACGAAGTATCGAACCAGCATCAGCTACCAGTGGTCGGGCGAACGAATCCAGATCACCGGCACCCGGCCCAACGGCCAGAGTTGCTCCAATGTCGAGGTCCTCAGTGGCGCGTACGCCTGGAACGAAGATATTCCCGGTGCCGAACTTGTTCCCGGTAAAGGCAAGGCGACGCCCATGCCCGCAACTGTTGAAGAGCGGATGATTCGCCTGTGGGCAGGCCCGCAGGGTGCGTGGAAGGCCGCATTCGCCGGTACAGAAGCCCCCAACGCACCTAGAATGGCGCCCCGGCCCAGCACAGACGTACCAGCGGATGTCATGACGGCAGGTAAAACGTCCGTCGCGTGGGAAGGCAACAAGCCGGTGTTGACGTTCCCGATCCCGGGCGTCCCCACTGCAACGGCGACCGCCACACTCGACGCGAAGTTCATGGCCGAACGCATCGTGGTAAAAAATGGCGCGAACACTTACGAGTTTACCTACAGCGATTATAAGGATTGGAACAATCCGCTCAACCCGGCCGAGGCGCTTTACGCAGGCAAGATGACGGAGAAGAAGAACGGCACCGTCGTCCGTGATATTACGTCGACGTTGACGGAAACGGGACAGATGTATGTCGTGGTGCCTGTTCCGGCAAGCGTCAAGGCGGCGATCAAGCCAACGAATCAGCCTCCCAACTGGACGCTGGCATCCAACGCAGCACCCGCAGCGGCGACGCAGACTGCATCCGTCGTCACGCCGCGGCTGGCCAATGGGACGCCGGATATGACCGGAAACTGGGGTGGCGCCCCTCTTCCAGTCACGGGTAGCGGAACCCGCCGATGTGGTCCAACGCAGCTCGCGTGCACCGAACCGATGGACAACTTCTGGGTGGATTATGAGTGGATCTCGCCCTCGCGGTTCGGACCGAGCCGTCCCAATTACAAACCCGAGTTCTGGGACAAGATTCAGGAACTCGATCAGTGGACGAACAAGTACGATCCCGTCATGACATGTCAGCCCCTGGGACTCCCACGGCAGGGCACCCCCTTCCGGATTCTCCAGACCGATAAAGACATCCTCATGTTCTATCGACAGTATGCCGATTACGGTGGCGGAAACACCGAATTCCGCGACATCCCCACGGACGACCGCAAGCGAAACGAGGCGACGGCGATCGTAGGGACGTACTATGGGTACAGTATCGGTAAATGGGAAGGCGATACCCTCGTCATCGACTCCACTTCATTCGTCGATTCGACGTGGTTGGGACGAGGAGGCCTCTTCCATTCCGACAACATGCACATCATCGAAAAACTCACGCGTGTTGGAAATGAACTCCGATACGACATGACGATCGAAGATCCGGATTCGTTCATTGAGCCCTGGGTGATGCCGACCCGCGTCCTCCGCGCCGGAGGCGGCGACGGCATTGTTCCGGAGCGCTCGAATTGCGAAGTGTACGAAACCGGTAAGGTCACGTCGCAACAGAGACACTAACCGTTCTCTGGGAAAGAAAACTTCAGCCCGTTCCGGAGTCACTCCGGAACGGGCTGTTTTGTTTGTGCGGGACCACGAATCTCAGCTTGAATAGCGCTTTCTAATCTGCCTTCTCTACCTGCCGTAAAATCTTTTCGCCCTGTCAACAAATCGGACATGGCTGTGGGTCTTTAGAACGAGATGCAGATGCTGATTGCAACAACGCCTGAGATGATGGCGGACGAGTTGAAACGATTCGAAGATTTGTTTCGGGAAGAGGATGTGCTCCAGACCATTTTCCTGCGATTGATTCGGCGGGCGGTGCCCCCCAGTTTCAACAAAAACCCGAAAGGGTATTTCTACCGTTCCGCAGTCAATCTTTCATTGAACGCGATCCGGTCACGACGCCGTTATTTACCGCTTACCGATTCCTGGCGGACGCGGTGGATTCCTGGCGGACGCGGTGGATTCTTGGCGGACGCGGTGGATTCTTGGCGGACGCGGTGGATTCTTGGCCAGGCACAAAGCTTTTGTGCCTTTTGTGGCCACTCTTCTTTCCCGTTGGGCAAAGCGCGTCAGCCCGCAAGATCCAGGATGTACTTCCTGACATCCGGCTTGTCGAAGTCCACGGGACCCACGGCCTTTGCGACCAGCATGCCTTTCCGATCGACGACGAATGTTCCCGGTGTGCCGAACAGTCCATAGAGCCCCAGCACGTCGGACTTGGTATCGAGCGCCACGGGCATCGTATAATCATTCTCGGCCATGAACGGTTTCACGTCCTTGGCACCGCCTTCGTCGATCGAAATCGTGAGAATCCGGATCTTCTTACCTTGGAAATCTGTGAAGGCCATCTACACGGAGGGCATCTCTGCCTTACAGATCGTTCACCAGGTGGCCCAGAATCTCAGGATCAGAACATTGCCGAGAAAATCACCCGAATGGACGGCATTTCCATCGAGGCCGGCCAGACTGAACGCCGGCATCGGTTTGCGTTCCTGGATTGCTGTCAAGCCGCCCGGCAGTCCTCCGCCCGGCGCCGTTATTTTTCGGGAGCTGCAACCCGAGATAGCAATACCTGCTTCGGATGATTCGGACAGTCCGGGAAGGTCGCCTTCGCGAATGACGATCTCCGCACTGTGCCCGCCAACCGTTGGCCAGCCAAGTTCTATCCGCCAAGCCTTTTTTTTATGTTCTGAAGCTCGGCGACATCCAGGATGTCCTGAGGGCGGCCTGCCCGTTGCTTCATGTCGATAAGATCGTCGATGGAGGCAACAAAAAAAGTCCGCTGATCGACTGTTACTCTGACGGCCCGCTGGCGGAGCCTTTCGAACTGATCACTTTCGCTCACCAACAAATCCACTTCCGTGGCGCCATCCGGCGTTCGAAAGTTCAGAGCCAACATACCTTTCTCGGCTTGCCAGCGCCGAATTTGTTCGATATCTCGAATCCTTTCCAACGTCTCTGGAATGCGCGGCCGCGCACCTAATGACCACAACAGATCGATCGCAGCCACCCATGACTCGGGCGTCAATCGGGGGACGATATCGAGATCAAATGTCACGCGCGAACTTCCATGAAGTGCCGCTGCGACTCCTCCGACGATCACGAAATCAGTGTGATGGTCGTGAAGTTGGCTCAGGAGCTCGAGAAAGTTGCTCGCCATCAGATTGTTGTTGCGCGAACGCGTTGCGCAAGATCATTAGGGTTTTGGCACGTTCGCCAAGCAAGCGCAGCCGAACCGCGGCCGAATGGTCGTCTAACGGCTCAATCGGGGATTGGTCGGGCTGTACCCCGGTCCAGTCCACCTCAGGATGATCGGCTGGTTGCATGAAGCTATTCTGGCAGTAAACCGCCTGACCATTCAACAATATGAGATCTCAAAATTTGGGAGATGCACATGGCCCTGCTTGGAAGCCCGAGCGAGGTTTCATGCAAAACGCGGAATCTGAAGATGCTCGGCTGCCCGCGCCCCGATCTCTATTTTTGAGCGCCGACGTAATGCGTAGCGTCTCGATCCTCGCAGATGAATTCGATCAACTCCGTGTCCGGCATGATGCGTTGGTTGACTTTCACGGTCCACGGTTTGGTGTAGGCCTTGGGATCGTCAACGGTGATCGTGATCTCAAGACTTCCGTAGTTGGGCCGGCGAAAACGCTCGGTCACTTTGGCGGCGTCCGTGAGCGGACTCCCGCGGACGTCGAGCCACTGGCCGTCGCTGAAGCCAGTCGTTTCCACGACCAGATCGTCCCCTTCCCAATGGCCAACGGAGTAGCCGTAGTACCACGGTTCGATATCATCTTTGTTGGGCAGCTTTCGCCCATCCATGAAGATCTGGCGCAGGCCGCTGTTGGCCTCATAAATAATGACGAGAAGGTTCGGCGTCTGGATCATCTTGCGCGGTTCAGGATGGTTATGAAACTGAAGAAATCCCATCGGCAAACAGTGAGCATCGGGGTTGTCTTTCATGTTATCCGCGCGCCGTTTGTCCAGCAGTTCCTTCGCCCAGGGCTGGAACGGCAGATCATCCTTCATGCCCTGGCCGGCATTGCCGAACGTCGCGATTGGAATGCCATCCGGTGGGAGAGGCGGCACCTGCGGCCCACCGGCTCCACGTTGGCCTCCACGGCCGCCGGCAGCGGCTGGAGCAGCCTGGCCTTGGCCTGCCTGGCCACGTTGTCCGGCGGCCTGCCCCCCTCGTTGTCCACCGCCTCCTCCTCCGCGCAGACCCCACATGCCAGAGAAATCCGGCTTGCCATCCGGCATTCTGGGCGTGGGACCTTCCAGATTCGGTTTACCATCGGGAGTCTTGGGAACCTTGGGCGATGAAAATGCAGGCCACTGCGCCAGAGCCAAGGGCGAAACGGCGGCGATCGCGAGCATCAAGAAGACTGTCTTCAGCAATATTTTCATTTCCGGTCCTCTGCGTTCAGATCAGTGTATTGCTTTGTTCTGAAAAAGGTTATTTTTTTGCAAACTGGTAATCTGCTGCTTCCAGAAAATGACTTTGTTAATCGACGAAGGAGTTTTCCTAATCGACAAAATGATTTCGTCGATTAACAATCATCTGTTCACGGAAGCGGATCTGGATACCTACGTGAAGAACGTCAGGAACATTGCTTCCGACGATTTCACGGTCCAGCTGGTTCAATAAATTCGAGTCAGCGCGAATCATGATCGACTTCGATCGGGACATCCTTCATCAGTTTGCCGCCGCGACCAGCCGTGAATGGCTCGAAACCAACGGCATCGGCGGATTTGCCTGTTCCACGGTGATCGGGTTGAATGCCCGGCGGTACCATGGTCTTCTGACGGCAGCGCTTCGGCCGCCCACCGGAAGGGTCGTGCTGCTTTCCAGGATTGAAGAAACCGCGATCATTGACGGTCAACGATTCGAGCTTTCAACAAACCAGTACTTCGGAGCTGTCCATCCACAGGGCTATCTAAATATGGAGCGGTTCCGGCTGGACCCGTTTCCGATCTTCACCTTCCTTGTGGACGGCGTCCGGATCGAAAAGCTGCTGTTCATGGTCCACGGGCAAAATACGACGGTGATCGAATATCGTGTGCACGAACACGAAAAGCGGTCGGTTCAGCTCGAATTACGGCCGCTGATCGCTTTCCGTGACTATCACGGCTTAACCCGCGAGAACACCGCGCTCGACCGAAGCGTTCAGATTCATCATGACAAACTCGTTTCGGTGCATCCGTATCCGGACCATCCCAGCCTGTTTTTCGCGCACGATGCCTCCGGGGTGGACCTGGAGAGCTTCTGGTACAGGAGATTCGAGTATGCCTTTGAACGCGAGCGGGGCCTGGATGCCGACGAGGATCTCTTCAACCCATTGACCATGCGGTTTGATGCCGGCGCGCGAAACCACGCCACTGTGATTGCGTCCACGGAAATCATGGAGGTAGCTTCAGCCGGCAGGCTCCGCCAACAGGAGCTGGATCGCCGAGTCCGGATTGTTTCGGAAGACAACCTGGTCGCGACCTTGACAGCTTCGGCGGATGCTTACATTGTCGCGCGCGGTGAACAGAAGACCGTCATCGCGGGTTATCCATGGTTTACGGATTGGGGCCGCGACACGATGATCGCATTGCCCGGGTTGACCTGCCTGACAGGCCGCTATGAAATTGCCCGCAGCGTCCTGCTCGGGTTCGCGCGCTACGTCGATTGCGGGATGCTGCCGAATCGTTTTCCCGATGCGGGCGAGACTCCCGAATACAACACGATCGATGCGACCTTGTGGTATTTCGAAGCCGTCCGATCGCTGCTGCACTACACGGAAGACTATTCCTTCGTCGGCACGCAGTTGTATCCGGTGCTGTCGGATATCATCGAATGGCACATCCGCGGCACCCGCTACGGCATCCAGATGGACCGCGACGGCCTGATCGCATCCAGTGATCCTGCCGTTCAATTGACCTGGATGGACGCCAAAATCGGGGACTGGATCGTAACGCCGCGGAACGGCAAGGCGGTCGAGATTCAGGCTCTCTGGTACAACGCATTACGCACCATGGAAGATATTGCCGGAAGGCTCCGGATTCCGGCCGATGCGCAGAAGTATGCGGGCCTGGCCGAACTTGCGCAGCGCAGCTTCAACGGGCTTTTCTGGAACGAAGAGGCGGCCTGTCTGTACGACGTCGTATCTGGTGACTCGAAAGACGCGGCCATACGGCCGAATCAGATTCTGGCGGTGAGTCTGACGCATTCGATGCTCGCTAAAGAGCGCGCGAAGGCGGTCGTCGAAGTTGTGGAGCGGGATCTGTTTACTCCGTATGGTCTGCGGACTCTGTCGGCGGCGGACGCTCAATATCGGGGGAGTTACGAAGGTGATCCAGTCGCGCGCGACAGTGCGTATCATCAGGGGACCGCGTGGGCATGGCTGCTCGGCCCGTTTATCGACGCCTATTTCAAGGTGTATGGCAGGGGCATGGAGACTCAGGATCAGGTTCGGAACCGGCTGCGGGGGATGTCCGCTCATTTGAGTGAAGCCGGCCTTGGCCACGTTTCGGAGATTTTCGACGGTGATTCGCCGCATCATCCGCGTGGATGTTTCGCTCAGGCCTGGAGCGTCGCGGAGATTTTGCGGGCTGTGGTGGAAAACGGGATGGCGGAGAGTAAACGCGTTGGGAAGACTCGAATTTAAGATGGTGTGTGAGCGACCCCCTGCCGTGCCTTCGGCACGTCTGTCCCCCTGTATCAGGGGGACAGTAAACTCTCCCCCTGATACAGGGGGAGAGACGACCGCGAAGCGGCCGGCAGGGGGTCGCTCACACACCATGTTCGTGTAGTATTCCCTCCTCATAAGCCCTAATCAGCTGTTCGAGCGCGCCGATGCGGCGGCGCATGGCTTCTCCCTCTTCGGTATCGGCAATCCGGCGCGGGTGCGGGTACGCTCGAACGGTTGTCACCTTTGGAACAATGTCGGCGCCGGCGGTGATGGCGCCTTCGATCGAGTCGAAGTGATGATGTTCGGCAAGAGCGATCCGTTCAGGAGCCAGAATCAACGTATAGCCGCGATCTCCATAAGCTTCCGAAAACGCCCCGTCAATGGTGACGGCATTGCCGCCGCGTTTAACCGGGTCTTCCCCGCGCTCAACCTTGACGGGAACATGCCCATTGACGATCAGCGCGTCCTGCTCAACACCCATTTCGGCGGCGATACGGCGGCAGAAATCAGCATCATGAATGAACTGAAAATAAGGATTCTTGGTCTCCACGTGGGTGTCTTTGTCTTCGACGAAGTAGGTTTCTAATGTGGTCATCCGGTCTTTGCCGAACATCGGCGAGCGCGCTCCGTTCCACAAATACCAGAACCAATCCGCATCGCCGCCCACAGTTGATGCCCCTTTACGAAACGCCCGGCGCACGATCGATTCCAGCGCGGTGAAAAGTTTGCGCCCGGCGCATTCGGTTCCATCAATGTTCAACGAAAGAAAGTCTCCCTTCGCATCGACCGGGACGCAGCCATGAAAGATCAGCGTATGGTCACGAACCAGCCACATGGCGCCCCGCTTCGCAACGAACGAGAGCTGTTCCCACAGCCGCCGGCTGGTGACAAAAGACTGGCGCAACCGGTCCATGCAGGCGCGTTCTTCCGGCGACAGTGCATATGGATCTCCCGGATCCAGTGTCGGCAGCCTGGTGTCGCGCATGGCGTAGGTTTTCCCATCAATATCAACGGTGCCGGCCGCGGGATTGATGCGATGGAGCAATCGAGCGTGATCCATCTCCCATTCCGGATGGCGCAGGCTGGTTTGTCCTTCAAGCTTGAACTGCATGATCGCGGCCGCTTTCTGCATGCGTGCCATCAGCAGATCGTCCCGCAGACCGGCTCCGCGCGCCTGGAAGCGTTCGGCCGGATCATCGGCGTAGACCGTACGCGCCAGCTTTTCCAGGGGAGAAACAATCAGGCCGTAACCTTCTTCAAGCTGGGAAAGGCGCCGGTAACGCAGCGAAATGCGGAGCACTGTCGCGATCAGCGCCTCCTGCCCAAGACAGGCGCCCATCCACGACACATCATGATTGCCCCAGGTGAACGACACGTCAGGCTGCTGCATGAGATACTCAATGACCATATCCAGGCGCGGCCCGCGGTCACCAAGATCTCCGGCGACGATAATTTCAGAAATCGATAGATTCCGTACCAGACGGGAGGCCGCGCGAACGGCGGATAGATCGCGGCCGTGGGCCGCCAGTGTCTCCATCATCGCATCGATGTAGGCTTGGCCTCCGGCGATGGATTCATTCAGCAGCGTCTCGAAAAATTCGCGGTGGGCTTCGGGCATGAGAGCAAGGACCCGATTGCGCCGGTACCGCCGCGCCAGCTCGCGCACAATCGCGAACTGCCGCCGCAGCGTCTTCAGAACCCAGTCGCGGCGCGATCGTGGATCCGAAAGCTCGGGCCCGAGATGTTGCATCAACTCCTGGGGATAATAGAGCACGGCCAGCAGCTCACGTAGTTCTGTCTCCGTCAGCTTCCCGGCGAACACGGACTCGACAAGCGGACGCAGGCTCCCGGATGCATTATTGATGACATGACGCAGTTTCTTATACTCACCGTGCACGTCGCTGACGACGTGAATGACGCCCTTGGGCAGCGATAACGCGGCGCGCAACGCGGCCGCTTCCGAAAGCGCGGAATCAATTGTGGGATATTGCGCGGCGAGCGCCTGAAGCAAAATCAACGGATCGGCGTCAGGAGAGCTGGTCATACGGGATGCTTCAGCGCAGCATCAGCGCAGCGTCAGGGTCGCGGCCCGGGCGGCGCCGTAAAGGGCGGTGCTCGGATTTGTGATGACGCGTACCGGGACCTTCTCGAGCAGCGCCGAGAGCCGGCTCTTATCCGTGAAGGCGCGCATAAAAGTCCCGCTTCTTAGTTTTTCGATAATTTTCGGCGCGATCCCTCCGCCGACGTAAATTCCGGCCACCGCCATCGCCTTCAGCGCCAGATTCCCGGCTTCCGCTCCATAGATCGCCACGAACATTTCCAGGGCCCGGACGCACAGCTCACTTTCTCCGGCGAGGGCCGCCTGTGAGACCGCGGCGCTGGGATCCGATTGCTTCAATTTATCGGTGAGCCAGGGCTCTTCCGTTCCGTAGCCGGCGTCGCGCAGGAAACTATAGATGTTGAACAGCCCCGGTCCGGAAAGAACGCGCTCATAACTGACGTGCCCGAAACGCTTGATCAAGTGCCTGAGCAGCTCGATCTCGATCTCGTTGCGCGGCGCGAAGTCCGCATGTCCGCCTTCGGAAGCGACAGGGGTATATGTGGCCCCTCCCCAATGCAGAATGGCTTCGCCAAGGCCGGTGCCGGCAGCAATCAGTGCGGCATCTCCGTGAGGCGGCGGTGCGCCTTCATTCAGGGTGATGAACTCATCGGGCCGCAGCAGGAAAACGCCGTGAGCTGTAGCTTCTAAATCATTGATCAATTGGACATTAGAGGTGCCGGACACGGTCCTGAGACCCGCGGCCGTGATGGTCCATGGCAGGTTGGGTGTCTGGACGGATTCATTGATGATGGGTCCGGCTATCCCGAAACAGGCGTGTGTGATTTGTCCGGCGGCAAGGCTGGCCCCGCCGCTCCCGGCAGTGGAGAGAAACTCGCGGATGACGTCCTCGAGTCCGGCGAAGTCCTTGCTGCGGAAGGTTTGCCCGGCCGCCGCGGTTCGCAGATTATCCGGGAGGAAAAGCGCCAATGCACATTTCGTGCCGCCAATATCGCCAGCTAGAATCATCGCCTGTGTGTGCCCTCGAAAACGGCAGGAGTGTAGTAGAAAAGCCACACAGTTGCGAGAAGATTCCGGGGGAAGATTTCGGATGGCAAATGCGCATCGGCGTGCTAAATTCCGACCGATATGAACGGTGATCGAAACGATAAAAGCGGCAAGCAGATTTTGATCCTTGGCGCGGGCTTTGGCGGTGCCTACACGGCGCGCCACCTAGGCAAAATGCTGCGGCCGGAAGAAAGCTCCATTTCCATTGTAAACCGCGAAAATTACTGGGTTTACCAGCCCCTACTGCCCGAGGTCATCTCCGGGAATATCGGTCTCACGGATACCGTCTCCCCGATACGGCGATTGTGTCCGCGCGCCAACCTGATCATGCGGGACGTGGTCGAGATCGACCTCGAGAACCGCCTGGTGACGCTCAGTCCCGGCTTCCGGCCAAAGCGAGTCCAGATCCATTACGACCAGCTTGTCATCGCTTTAGGAAACGTCACGAACTTTTTCGGAATGCCCGGTCTTCAGGAGCACGCCATGCCCTTTCGAACTCTGGCCGATGCCGTTCGACTGCGCAACCACGTGATTCACGCTCTGGAAGAAGCCGACTTCGAATCCGATGCGGAGCTGCGGAGAAAGTTGCTGACCTTTGTCGTCGGAGGCGGAGGGTTTTCCGGCGTCGAGGTCATCGCGGAGTTGAACGATTTTGTCCGGGCGGTCGCGGGTCATTATCCCCGCATCAACACCGCAGAGATTCGCTGCGTTCTGGTGCATTCCGGCCCACGACTCTTACCCGAAATGGTCGAAGGTCTGGCGCTGTTCGCGGAAAAGGTGCTGCGAAGACGGGGTGTCGAAATTCGTTTGGACGATCGTCTCCAATCCGCGACTTCCGAAAAGGCAACTCTGAAATCGGGCGTTGAAATCCCGACCAAGACGATCGTGTCGACGGTGCCTTCGGCGCTTCCGCCGGTCCTCGATGCGCTCCAGGTGCCGAAAGAGCGGGGACGCCTGCAGGTCAACACGCAGCTCGAATTGAGCGGGTACGAAGGGCAGGTATGGGTTGTCGGCGACTGCGGCGCAATCAAAACCGTTGCCGGAAATCCCGTGCCCCCCACTGCGCAGCACGCCACCCGGCAGGCGAAGACTGTCGCCCATAACATTACTGCGGCCATTCGCGGAACGGCGCGTACCCACTATACCTTTGAGGGTCTCGGCAAGCTCGGCTCGCTGGGCCACAATACCGCGGTCGCGGACATCCTGGGCCTTCACTTCTCGGGCTTCTTCGCGTGGTGGCTGTGGCGGGCGATTTACCTGGTGAAAATGCCCGGGTGGAATCGCAAAATCCGTATTGCCACCGATTGGTTCATGAATCTGCTGTTTCCTCCGGACCTGGTGCAATTGCGAGTCGCCGGCACGTCGGGAATCACGCAGCAGCGTTTTCAGGCTGGTGAAGTTGTTTTTAACCAGGGAGACGTCGGAGACAGCGTATACGCGATTCAAGAAGGGGAGTGCGAAGTCTTGCGCGAGGCAGACGGTGTGATCGAAGTGGTTGCCATGTTGGGTCCGGCGTCATTTTTCGGAGAAATGGCCGTACTTGGCGATTGTTACCGGAACGCTACCGTAAAAGCGAAAACTCCAGTGCGGGTACTTTCGATGTCGAAAACCGACTTTAACAAGATCCGCGAAATGGTTCCCGCTTTCGCCGCAGTATTCACGAACCTGGCGCAACGCCGCGGGCGGCCCGCGGTCTCAGAGGAGCCCCCGACGTCGAAGACGGCGGCCCGGGCTTAGGCGGGGCTTGCACAAACGTCGATGAGATGGACATTCCATTCCCCGCCTTTCAAAGGCGGGGTGCCGGAGCGATCAAAACGTTAGAACGCGAGGGCGGGGCGGTTATCCAGGAACCGCGCAGCGCACCTTGTTTTGTTTGGAGTTACCAACCGCCCCGTCTGCGCCGCTAAGGAACGTGATCATTTTGTTTATGGCGCAGCCACCCCGCCTTTGAAAGGCGGGGAATACCTCTCGCTTTACTCTCCGCTTTGCTCCAGCAGCTTCGCGACCAGAGCGCTCCATCCTGTCTGGTGGCTGGCTCCCAGACCCGCACCGTTGTCCCCGTCGAAGAACTCGTAAAACAGGATGTAGTCGCGCCAGTTTGGATCCGTTTGAAACTTTTCCGCTTTACCAAACACCGGACGCCTGCTGTCGGCATTACGAAGAAAGAGCCTGTTCAATCGCCGCGACAGTTCCGTCGCGACTTCCCAGAGGGTCATGAGTTTTCCCGACCCGGTGGGGCATTCCACTTTTAATTCGTCGCCATAATAATAATGAAATTTCTGCAGCGATTCGATCAGCAGATAATTCAAAGGAAACCATATCGGGCCGCGCCAGTTTGAATTGCCGCCGAACAGATCGGTAATCGATTCGGCAGGCGCATAGTCTACTTTAAACTCGCGGTTATCGACCTGAAGGGTGAATGGATGCTTTTTGTGAATCTTCGACAGGGAACGGATACCGTAGGGCGAAAGGAATTCATTCTCGTCAAGGATGTATTGAAGGGCCCGCACCAGATGGTCGCGGCTCACCATGGCGAGAAGACTGCGGGTGCCGGCGGCCGACGTCTGGCTCATGTCGATGTGTTCCCGCACGTGAGGCACATTCTCGATAAACCACTGCATGCGGCGCTTGAAGCCGCTGAGCCGGCCAACCATGTCCGGTTCGAGCGCTTCGACACCGAACAGCGGAATAAAACCCACGGCGGAACGCGCTTTCAGCATGCGATGTTTTCCGTCCGGCATGCAGAGGGCGTCGTAGAAGAATCCGTCATCGTCATCCCATAGCGTGAAGCCCAGTCCTCCGATATCCGTCATCGCATGAGCGATGTGCACGAAGTGTTCGAAGAACTTGCTGGCCAGGTCCTGATAGTTGGAATTCTCCCGTGCCAGTTCGAGGGCGATGGTCAGCATGTTCAAACAGTACATGCCCATCCACCCTGTCCCATCGGACTGTTCGATGTGACCGCCGGTCGGCAGCGGAGCGGAGCGGTCGAAGATGCCGATATTATCCAGTCCGAGGAATCCGCCTTGAAAGACGTTGCGTCCTTCGGCGTCCTTGCGGTTGACCCACCAGGTGAAATTCAGCATGAGTTTCTGAAAGACTTTTTCCAGAAACGCCCGATCCGCGACGCCTCGAATACGCTTTTCGATCTTGTAGACGCGCCAGGCAGCCCAGGCGTGTACCGGCGGATTCACGTCGCCGAAAGCCCACTCATAAGCCGGCAACTGTCCGTTGGGGTGCATGTACCATTCGCGCAGCATCAGAATGAGCTGCTCTTTGGCAAAATCCGGATCCACGATGGCCAGGGCGACACAGTGGAAAGCCAGATCCCAGGCGGCATACCAGGGATACTCCCACTTGTCGGGCATGGAAAGAATATCGGCGTTGTAGAGATGGGACCATTCCTTGTTTCTTCCATTCAGGCGTTGACGGGGTGGTGGCGGCTGCCGGGGGTCGCCTTCCAGCCATGTCCGGACGTCGAAATGAAAAAACTGCTTGGACCAAAGTAGTCCTGCGAGCGCCTGCCGTTGGACATTATTCCCATCGGCTGATTTGCATTTTCCCAGACGTTGTGAATAAAACTCGTTAGCTTCGGTGATTCGTTCCAGGAAGCAGGTCTCGAAGCCGGAACCGAAGGTTTCCGCATTCGGCATCGTTTCGCTGAGCCGAAGGCGAATCGTTCCGATTTCTCCCGCCGGGACATCCAGCCGATAATGCGCGGCGGCCTTGGTGCCGGTCATGGCAGGATTAATCGCGCCTGTTATGCCCCCGATGATGTAATTGTGGAACGCGTCTTTAACGTACGGCGAAGGGCTCGCCTTTCCGGACAAACGCTCATAGTTGGTTTCGTTTTCCGTGAACAGCAGTTCCGGCGAGCCTTCACATGAGAGCCAGCGCCGGCCGTAATAGTCGTGCTCGAGTTCGACGACGCCGGCCACATCCATATGATTAGCGCGCCGTAGCCCGGGACGCCGGGGATCCTGGCCCCACGACCATGTATTGCGAAACCAGACGGTCGGCAAAATTCGCAATTCGGCGGTTTCGGGGCCCTGGTTGAATGCGCTGATCCGAATCAGGATATCGTCAGCGGCTGCCTTGGCATATTCGACGAAAATGTCGAAGTAGCGGTCTTCGGCAAACACACAGGTATCGATCAACTCGTATTCGGGATCGAACTTCGTGCGCCGCCGGTTCTCTTCGATCAGCTGGGAGTAGGGGAATGCCCGCTGCGGATACTTGTAGAGAAATTGCATGTAGGAGTGGGTCGGCGTGGAATCCAGGTAGTAATAATACTCTTTGACGTCTTCGCCATGATTGGCCTCGGATGGGACGAGACCAAAAAGGCGTTCCTTCAGGATGGGATCCTTGCCGTTCCAGAAGGCGAGGGCAAAGCAGATGAGTTGATGGCGGTCGCTGATGCCGCCGATTCCGTCCTCACCCCAGCGGTAGGCGCGGGAACGCGCGTGGTCATGAGGAAAATAATCCCAGGCCGTGCCGTAGGGGCTATAGTCTTCCCGGACCGTGCCCCATTGGCGTTCACTCAGATAGGGCCCCCAGCGCTTCCAATGCTGGTTGCGCGTACGTGATTCTTCGAGCCGCCGGTCTTCGGCGCAATGATTTCTCTTCAAATGTCGATCGTTCTCCACTGCCGGCCGTCACGCTTGAGCAGTTCGTCGGCTTCGCGCGGGCCCCACGTTCCGCAGTCATAGTTCGGAAAACTGCGGGGCGGCAAAGCTTTCCACACATCGAGAATAGGAGTCACGACGCTCCAACCGACTTCGACGGTGTCGGCGCGATGAAACAGAGTGGCGTCGTCCTTCATGCAATCGTGCAGGAGCGTTTCGTAACCCGTATTTGGCGTCGTGCCAAAGTAGTCGGAATAACGAAAATCCATGTTCACGCTGCCCATACGAACGGCCGGGCCCGGCACTTTCGCGCCGAAGCGGAGCTTGATTCCTTCTTCCGGCTGAATCTGAATGATCAATAAGTTAGGGGTAAGGTGCTCCACGGATGTCTTGCGGAAGAGCTGGAAAGGCGGTCTGCGGAACTGAATCGCAATTTCAGTCACCCGTTTCGCCATCCGTTTTCCGGTTCGCACATAGAACGGAACATCGGCCCATCGCCAGTTATCGATCAGGAGCTTCAGAGCGGCATAGGTTTCGGTGGTCGAATTCGGAGCCACCTGGGGTTCGGTCTTATAGCCGGGCATGGGATTGCCGTTGCGGCTGGCGCCGTATTGTCCTCGCACGGCTCGCGTCAGGACGTCCTCGGGTTCGATCGGCGTAATCGCCCGGAGGACTTTCGCTTTCTCGTCGCGGACGGCATCGGCCTCGAATGAAATCGGCGGCTCCATGGCGATCAGCGCGATCAATTGAAAGATATGGTTCGGGATCATGTCGCGCAGCGCACCTGCCTCTTCATAGTAAAGGCCTCGCTGCTCGACCCCGACAGTTTCGGCCACCGTGATCTGCACGTGATCGATATAGCGCCGGTTCCAGATCGGCTCGAAAATGCTGTTCCCGAAACGAAACACCATGATGTTCTGGACGGTTTCCTTGCCCAGGTAATGATCGATGCGATAGATCTGCCGCTCGTCCAGCGTTTTGGTAATTTCGCGGTTCAGCGCCCGGGCCGAATCGAGATCACGCCCGAATGGTTTCTCGATGATGACCCGCCGCCACTGGCCATTCTCCTCCGTACTCAGGTGGGCATCTCCCAACTGGCGCACGATTTCGGCAAAGAAAGTCGGATTGGTTGCCAGGTAATAAAGATAGTTGCCTGCTGTGTGGTGTTCCTTGTCGACTTTTGCGAGAACGGTGCTCAGTTCCTGATATGCGGCAGGATCGTCAAAGGTGCCGGACACGTAATACAGTCTCCGGACAAGCCAATCGAGCAGCGGCTGATCCACCGGCTCGGATAAAAAGCCGGCGAAATCCTGGGTTATCTTTTCGCGGAACACCTCGGTCGTCATTTCGTTCCGCGCGATGCCGACGACGGCAAATTCTTTTGGCAGCAATTGCGCTTTTGCCAGATTGTAGAGTGCCGGGACAAGCTTCCGCTTGGTCAGATCACCAGCAGCGCCGAAAATGACCATCAGGCACGGGCCTGCGGGTTCTCTGAACGGCTCGGGAAATTCAAGGAACGCTTCCTTTGCAGACATAACCTAACCTCCGGATGCCCGCTCGACGTGGCCTCCAAATTTCTTTCTCATTGCCGACAACATCTTTTCCGCAAACGTGTGATCCTGCCGCGACCGGAAACGGGTGTAGAGACTTGCCGACAGCACGTCTACCGGAACCGCCTCCTCGATGGCGGCCATGATCGTCCAGCGGCCTTCGCCGGAGTCCTGCACGGAACCGGTGTACTCGGAGAGCGACGGACTCTCCGCCAATGCCATTGCCGTTAAATCCAGCAGCCATGAACCGACGACACTGCCTCGCCTCCAGACTTCCGCAATGTCTGGGAGATTGAGGTCAAAGCGATGCTCTTCAGGAAGTTCGTTCGAGTTTGCATTACGGAAAATGTCGAATCCTTCGGCATAAGCCTGCATCAAGCCATATTCGATACCGTTATGC
>DASXLG010000392.1 GCA_036496425.1 Terriglobia bacterium
ACACCGGAATTCCCGAATTCATTCGGGAATTCCGGTGTGCGACCCTGCAATGCAGCGCTACTGCGCGATCGTTTTCATCTGGAACGGCTCGCTCTTCACGATTCCCACCACAATCGATGACCATCGGTAATCATGCGCGGCCGCTTCGCGGACGACGGCGCGCACCGCCGGCATCTCGTTCTCGTGGACGCTCCAGGCTCGCCCCTGGCGGCCCAGCGCATATCCCAGAAGCTTCTGCGCGATGTTCGAGTAGTACGCCGATCGATACTTCAAGAGCCCGGCTCGCAGTTCCGCTGGCCCGTTGAATTTCGTTCCATCGACGAAGTTGCCGGAAGCGTCGATCATTTCTCCGCCATCCGTGGTTCTCCATTGGCCCACCAGGTTGAAGTTCTCCAGTGCCAGGCCGACCGGATCGAAAGTCGCATGACAGTTGATACAGGCGGGATTCGTCAGATGCTCCTTCATCCGCACGCGCATCGGGCGGTCGTCATTCGGCCTTAATGGCGGAACGTTGGGCGCGGGATCGGGAGGCGGCACGCCGAGGAACGTGGTCAGGACCATCTTCCCGCGCTCGACCGGCGAGGTGCGGTCCTTGAACGAAGTCACGGTCAGAAAACTTCCTTGTCCGAGGATCCCGGCGCGCATGTTGTCGGTGTATGTGTAGCGTTGAAATGCGCTGCCGGTAATGCCGGAAATTCCATAGTGTTTCGCCAGCCTGTCGTTGAGAAAGGTGTAGTTCGCGGTCCACACATCGAGGGCGTTGTGATCGTCATGAAGCTGATTCTCGAAAAACATCCGGGTTTCGGTCTCGAGATCCTGGAGCAGAGCGGTATCGACGTCCTGCGCACGCTCGAGCGCGTCCCACAAGGCCCAGCGCTCGAAGAAACCCGTCGTCAGACTGTTCGCTTTCGGATCCTGCAGCATCCGGCGGACCTGTTGTTCGAGTCCGGCGGGCTTTCGCAAGTTGCCTTTCTTCGCGGCGTCCAGGAGCAGGGAATCGGGCGTGCCGTTCCAGATGAATTTGGCCATGCGGTTCGCCAGGTCGGCAGCGGAGACCCGAGTGGCGGCGGTCAGCGGGACATTCATCGGATAAGCCCGATCTAATGCCGATTCCATCGCCGATATTGCCGATTCGTACATCGCGTCATCCGGCCGCGGCGAGCCGATCGGCGGATCCCGGCGCGTCCGGAGCCGGCGCAGCACTTTTTCCCAGACGGCAGATTTTTCACTCACGTCCTTTGTGTTCAGGCTGTCGAGTGCCAGTCCGGCCGTCTTGCGCGACTGGTTATGACACGACGCGCAGTACATGCTGAACATCGGGTTGATAACGCCGGAAACATCCGTGCCTGTGGATTTCGGTGAATTGGTTTGAGCGCCCGCGGTGGTGGCGAGAAAGACTGTTACGCCCGTTACGATCAGCGCGAATACTGCTCTGCATGTCATTGAAGCCTCCTCAATGAGGAAGCACCGTAACAACGCCGTGGCCGCCGAGTCTTCATGACCCTGTCGGTGACATGCACATTTCTTGTAACGCTATTGTCATGAAATTGTACGTTCACCTCCGTGCTATTTTTTGTAACGTGGGTTGGAAATGCCCGCCGTGCAGGTATCATGAGAGATTACTCTGTTTTTAAGGGGAGAGTTTGTATTGATCAGCGATTTTAAGCGGATACGAAATATTGGAATCAGTGCGCACATCGATTCCGGAAAAACCACACTTACGGAGCGAATCCTCTTTTATACCAAGCGGATACGTGTCATCCACGACGTCAAGGGCAAGGACGGCGTCGGGGCGAAGATGGACTCCATGGACCTCGAGCGGGAGCGCGGCATCACGATCCAGTCCGCCGCCACCTATTGCGAGTGGAACAACCACTTCATCAATATCATCGACACGCCGGGCCACGTGGACTTTACGATCGAGGTCGAGCGGTCGCTCCGTGTTCTCGACGGCGCGATCCTCGTGCTTTGCGCTGTGGCGGGAGTTCAGTCCCAGTCCATGACCGTCGACCGGCAGATGCGCCGCTACAACGTTCCACGCCTGGCCTTCATCAACAAATCCGACCGGACCGGCGCGAACCCGTTCAAGGTGGTCGCGCAGCTTCGTGAGAAGCTTAAACATAACGCCATCATGATGCAGATTCCGATCGGTCTCGAAGGCGATCATGAAGGCGTCGTGGATCTCATCGAGATGAAGGCCCATTACTTCGACGGCCCGAGCGGGGAAGAACGGCGCGTCGAGGAAATTCCCGAATCCCTTCGCACTCAGGCCGAAGAGAAGCGCGCCGAGATGCTCGATGCCATCTCGATGTATTCCGATGAGCTCATGGAAGCGGTTCTCGAGGACAAGGCGACGCCCGAAATGATCCACGAGGCGATCCGCAGAGGAACGCTTTCGCTGGAGCTGACACCGGTTTTTCTGGGCTCGGCATACAAAAACAAGGCCGTACAGCCTCTGCTCGACGCGGTAACACGCTATCTGCCGAACCCGACGGAGATCAAGAACGAAGCCCTCGATGTTTCCAAAGGCGAGCAGAAAGTCGCTCTCAGCCCCAAAGCCGACGCGCCGTTTGTCGCTCTCGCTTTCAAGCTGGATGAGGGCCGCTTCGGTCAGTTGACATATATCCGCATCTATCAGGGGCAGCTGAAGAGAGGCGATATGATCGTCAACAGCCGCACCGGCCGCGACGTGCGGGTCGGCCGTCTCGTGCGGATGCATTCGGACGAAATGGAAGACATTCAAGACGCCGCCGCAGGCGACATTGTCGGCCTGTTCGGTATCGACTGCGCTTCGGGCGACACGTTTACCGCCGAGACCATCCACTATTCGATGACCTCGATGCACGTGCCCGATCCGGTCATCCACCTGAGCATCAAGGCGAAGGACAAAAAAGCCGCGACGAATCTCGGAAAGGCGCTGCAGCGATTCACCAAGGAAGATCCCACGTTCCGCGCCCGCGTGGACGAAGAGTCCGGCGAGACGATCATCTCCGGCATGGGAGAGCTTCACCTGGACGTTTACGTCGAGCGCATGAAGCGCGAATACAATGCCGAAGTCGAAACCGGCGCGCCCCAGGTCGCCTACCGCGAAGCGATTTCCCGCAAAGCCGAGTTCAACCACACTCACAGGAAACAAACCGGCGGTTCGGGACAGTATGGACGTGTCGCAGGCTATGTCGAGCCGATGGAAACCGGCGATTTCGAATTCGTCGACGAGATCTACGGAGGCTCGATTCCCAAAGAGTTCATCAGTTCCGTCGAGAAGGGCTTCAAGTCGATGATCTCGAAAGGACGATTGATCGGGTTCCCGGTCACCGGATTCCGGGTCGTGATCAACGACGGAGCCGCTCACTCGGTGGACTCGTCGGACAACGCGTTCCAGGCGGCCGCGCGCGGCGCCTTCCGCTCGGTGTACTCGTCGGCGAAGCCGCAGATTCTGGAGCCGATCATGAAGGTCTCGGTGGAAGGACCGCTCGAATTCCAGGGCGCCTTCGTGCGGACCATCATGCAGCGCCGCGGACTCATCATCGGAACCACGGAGGAAGAAGGTTTCGTGCGTGTCGATACCGAGGTGCCGCTGGCGGAAATGTTCGGCTACTCGACCGATCTGCGGTCGTCCTCACAGGGAAAAGCCGAGTACACCATGGAATTTTCACGCTATGCTCCGGTTCCCTCCGAAGTACATCTGGAACTGGTGAAGAAGTACGGCACCGGCTTAGTCGCCGACGACGAGGAGTAGCGCATGTATCGCAAGGAACTCAACGAACGCAACCCGCTCCGATTGTTCGAACACTCGATCCACGGCGGCCTCGGCCGCGGAAACATCGGAGTCGTCGCCGCCCGCCACGGTATCGGCAAGACCGCTTTTCTGGTCGGCATCGCGCTGGATGAGGCCATGCGCGGCAGAAAGACTCTGCACGTTTCGCTCGATAAGACAGTCGATCACGTGCGCGAGTTCTACGACGAGATCTTCATGGACCTCGCCCATTCCGCCCATCTCGAAGACATTCCCGCCGAGCGGCTCGAGATGGAGCGTAATCGCATCATTCATACCTACGCCGGAAAATCCTTCACCATCCACAAGCTGCGCCACTCGATCAATTTCCTGAAAGAGTATGCGCACTTCGAACCGGCCTGCCTGGTTCTCGAGGGCTTCGATTTCGATAAGCTCACGGCGGAGGACATGGACGCATTCCGGGAATTGGCGCAGACGCTCAACGTCGAACTGTGGATGGCCGCCGTCACCCACCGCGGCGTGCCGTTAAACGACCACGGCGTTCCTGAACCGATCGCGAAGCTTTCCTCCGCGATATCCGTCATCGTCCAGATGGCCGATGACAACGACGGCGTCCGGCTCTCGCTCTTGAAAGATCATGACAACCCGAATGTCGCGAAGCTCACGCTCGCCCTCGACCCGGGGACGATGCTGCTGGTTAAGAAGTAACGGGATTCCAGCTTATTGATGCTGGAACATCCGGGAACTTAGCTTTGCACAAAAAGTCGGTGAGATGGACATTCCCCGCCTTTCCAAGGCGGGGTGCCCGAGGCGATCAAACCGTTAGAACGCTCGGGCGGGGCGGTTATCAACGAACCGCGAAGCGCACCTTATTTGTTGAAGTTACTAACCACCCCGTCTGCGCCGCGAACATGCTTCACTCATCCCGGACCGTCCATATCTGGCCGCTGTGGCTTGGATGAACGCCTCCAGGTAACCAAAACCGAAATTCCAGGTAATAACTGTGTAGTTGAGCGAATCACGTCAACCGCAAACGCAGTTTTAGCGTCTGTTGTGGTGAATAGGAGATCCCCGAATGCTCCGAGGGAGAGGTGTCCATGAGACAGGCTGCCGGTATCGTTCTGCTTGTTTGCTGTGTCTGTCCCTGTGTTCGCGCTGAAACGCGAACACTTGCCTTGTATCTGAAGCATTCTGGCGGCTTGACTGCCGAGTCGAGCGAAGTGATGCGATCCGAACTCCGGCGCTTACTCGGTCCTGCGCGAATCGATGTGGTCTGGAAGAATTCCACACAGCGAAGAGCCGGTGAGGCGTTCGACTTTGTTGTCGTCGGCTCCATCGAAGGTTCCTGTTCGGCGGCCGCGGATCTAACCGAAGTGCCCGAGCCTCATGGTGCAGTGCGCCTTGCCGACACTTCGGTGTCTGAAAATCATGTTCTTCCGTTTTTCGTCGTGGATTGTCCGCATGTCATATGGGCCCTCGGCAATGAAACCGTGCCCTCTGCGGTCGGCCGCGCCCTAGCTCGCGTCATCGGTCACGAGCTGTACCACATTCTGACTAAGACAACCGAACATCGCCACGCCGGTATCGCCAAAGCGGTATTCTCGATTCAGGATCTCGTCAGTCCGGGGTTGGATTTCGACTCCCGCAGCCTTTCGCAAATGAGATCGATCAGCTGATGATTTCCGGATCTCAGGCCGGTCCAATTTGGGGGCATCGTATTAGAGGCTACAACGTCTACCCGCCAAGTACTTACCGGCTAGACTCGTCGGTGCGATGGACTAGCGGGCGTTCGTCAAGCCTTCGGTCAATTCGATGCGTGTGCCGGCGGGGTCTGTGACAAACGCGGTTTTCATAATCCTCGGGACATCGTAATACGGAATCTCGACCTTTACTCCCTGCGCTTCGAGCCTCTTGCAAAATGCCTCGAGGTCTCTTACTTCAAAACCGATGTGATCGAGCGCGCGGCCTTTGGTCGGCAACGTCGGCTGATCGGATTGAATGACATTGATCTCGCCGCCATTGAAACCGGCTGTCGGGAACCCGCGCCGTGTATCGGACACCGCCCCGAATGTTTTCACGTACCAGGCGCGCACGGATTCCATGTTTTCCCGTGTTGTTGCTACGTGAATGTGATGACCGACCACGGGAGCAGTCAGCGCGCTGTTTTCCGTAAATTCCACCTTCACCTTGTCCGGGAACAGAACAACGAATTGCCGGGCCGCGGGATTTTCCTGCACGACTTCGAGATGAGCGGCGTCGGTTTTCGCGCGCATGGCCGCGAGGTCCTTCACCTGAAAGCCGAAGTGATCGATACTGGAGCCGACCGTGCCTTCGGTCGTGTCCGCTTTGCCGAGAATAATGAAGATTCCCGGAATCTTCAGAAGTTCCAGAGAGCCGCTGTGCGCAACCTCTGCGCCGAGCAGGCTGACCCAGAGCTTCTTGTGTTCCTCCGGATCTGGAACCAGCAAATGGATGTGCCCGAGGGAGACGCCGGACGCATTGGGCGTACCCAGCTGAGCGAAAACGGAAGGGCACCAACCTGTCA
>DASXLG010000393.1 GCA_036496425.1 Terriglobia bacterium
CGATTTTCGGGTTGGACGTTAGGGTCTTGCGCGTGAAGAGGTACACGGTGGAAGCATAGATGTCGTTGTAGTCCGCCATGTTTGCGAGTGTTTTGTAACCCTGCTTCTCAAGCGGAAAATAGGAAGGCGCCGTCAGCAGCGTGGCATCAGCCCTGCCGCTGGTCAACGCGACCGCGCGGGCGTTCGCGTCGGTTCCAACGGGCACCCATTGAACGTCGCGCGGGGACAGACCGAACTTTGCCAGCAGCGCTACCGAATAGTTATATGGAGCATCGCCGATCTGGCTGACGGCGACTCGCTTGTTCTTCAGGTCCTTGGCGGTCTTGGTAGCGGCCGGCGCCATCAGCGCAAACATCCCTTTGTTGAGCGAGCTTCCCAGCAAGACAAGCGCGCTGGGATCGCGTGAACCGGCCTGCAGCGCCTGTTCCATCGACGAGTTCGTCATGGCCGCTTCGCCGCTGGAAATCATGGCGACGCCGATCGGGCCGGCGCCGAAAGCCAGATTCACATCCAGCCCGTATTTCTCGTAGTAGCCGCCGGCTTTCGCGATGAACATCGGCCAGGATGCGCCGCTGCGCGTCGGAAAGTTGATGGCAGTCTTTTGAAGCTGACCCTGCGCGATAAAGGCCGGCACCAATAGAACGAGGGCGATCAACACGGTGAAAGCAATTCGTTTCGTCATGGTTGGTTATACCTGGATTTTAAAGAGCTTCTTGGCGTTGTCCTCGAAGATCATTTTCTTTTCCGCGGCGCTCAGGAAGTCAAAGCCCTCAATGATGTGCCGCGTTTCGTCGAGCCACTTCCCGGTCTTGGGATCCTTAACCGTTCCGACGCCCGGACGCTCCGTCCCGAACAGGCAGCGCTCCGCCCCCACTGTCTTGAAGAGCAAGGCAAGCGCGTCCGCCGAATAAAGCACAGTGTCGTAGTAGAGGTTACGCATCTTGTCGGAGAAGCGGGGGCCGCCGCGCCGCAGAGCGCCGGCTTCGAACCGGCCATACTGATACGGAACGGCGCCGCCGCCATGCGAAACCATGATCTTCAGGTTCGGAAAATCGTTGAACACGGTTGAATTCAGAAGCGACACGACCGCGATGGTTTCTTCATTGATAAAGTGGAGCGAGTACGTCAGCCGCTCGGACCGGCAGCCGGCCGAATGGATGTGTCCGGGGATATCGAGCTCACACATTTTCTCGTAGAGCGGATACCAGAAACGATCGCCGAGAGGAGGCGTTTCGACTCCGGAACACTCGCCGGGATCGGGATTCAGCAGAAATCCGACGAAACCCTGTTCCTTCACGCAGCGTTCGAGATACGGAAGCACCGCCTTCGGGCTCACGCCCGGCGTCAGCGGCAGACCGCAGACACCGCGGAACACCTTCGGGAAGAGCTTCACTTCCTGGGCAATGACGTTGTTGGTTTCTTCGGTGAACCACTGAACCAGTTTCGGAGTCTCGCTCGTCATCATTTGATACGGACGGGGCGAGATGATCTGCATGTCCGTGCCCGCTTCCTTCAGCTGCTGCAAATGCGACGAACCTCCAAAGACGGGCGAATTCAGCGCCTTCGTGATGTCTTCATCGGTTGCCGTCACTGAGCCCCGGCCATGGCCGCCGCGATGCGCGAGCAGGCCGGCTTTATAAACGTACAGACTGTCGGGCGCCGTCACGTGCGCATGTGAATCGATAATCATCGTTCCTCCCGTTTTAAACCGAGACTACGGATTCTTCGTAGCCTTTTCTGCCCTTGAGACCTTCTTCAAAGATGTTCCAGGATTCGATCCACTTCTGAGTCTCGTCGTACATCTCCTTTGTATAAGGAGCAAAGACGATGCGCTCGCCGGGACCGAAGACTCGCGTGTCCATCATGTCGTGGAAACGGTGCGGGAATTCGCGTTTGTAGTAGTGGGTGTAGTGCTGATGGTTCATGTCGATATCGACTTGAGCCCGCTTCAACCCGCGATAAAACTTTTCGACGTCCTCTTCCGCGGCTTCCTCTTTGACGATCGCCGCAACCATGAACGTGCAGTCCAGGATTTTTCGAAAGCCGAGTTGCTCGGCAAAATACATCATCCCGCCAAATAACGTCGCGACGGGCACCTCGCGATCGATGAGCAGTTCCAACCGCTGGAAAATCATGCCGCCGAAATGCAATTTGATCTCTTCGCGATTGAGGATGGGTTCGAGGGCCTGAATGGTCGTGTAATGGCTTCCGGATTGATAACCGACAGCGATCGGGACATTTGCGAGGTCTTTCGCGGTTTTGATAGGCGACTCGGGAGGCACCATGATCCCGCAAGGCAATATGGAATACGCTCCGGCCCATAACCGGCCGTGACCGGCCGCCGCCGCCATATTGATTGTCCAGTGACAGGCGGAACTGATGTCGCAGCTGCGCCCGGCTTCGATCGTTTGATAAGCGCCCTTGATCTGATCTTTAGGAAGTTCGGTGGCGGATTTGACGCTGATATTGGAAAAACCGGTCGAGGGGAGGAACTCGTAATCGAGACCTTCGTCTTTAAAATAGCCCTTTTCTTCAGCGACCCATTCCTGGAGCCGCATATGCGGACCAATAATGAATTTCGACATGTAGACTCTCCCGGATACGCATGATACACGAAAGTTTAGGTGCCTTTTGAGGCTAAGTTTAGCCGCAGATTACGCGGATTACGCAGATGGGCGCAAAAAAAAGACTAATTGATTCCCCCATCTGCGTAATCCGCGTAATCTGCGGCTAAACCTGTTTCGTAGAATCATGCCCGATGGCCTGAAGAGCTTCACGGTAGGTCTTTGGACCGTCCGGTCCGAATTGTGAAGCGATGCCCAGGCGCGCGCACCAGTCCTGCCTGCGGGCTGCGGCCTCCGCCATGATGGGCTCGATGCCCAGCGACTTCAGCGTTTCGGCGACCTCTTCCATCTCCCGGGCGCGACGCTCGCCGTGGATGACGACACGGCTCACCATATAGTTCGCCAGCTTTTGCCAGTCGATTCCCGGAAAGCTCTCGCTCAGCGAGGAAAAGACACGTTCATCCGCCCCGTATGGAACGGAAGCCAGGACGCACTCGAGCATCAGGGCTTCGAGGCCTTTGACAATGATGCTTCGGAACATCTTCGTGGCAGCGGCTACTCCGACATTTTCGGAGACCACCTGCAGGCGCATTCCAAACGGCGTCATCAATTCCGCAAATGCCGGCGCGCCTTTACCGCCGAGCAACATCGGCGACCGATGGCCGGTCGGCGGAACAGGCGACATCACGGCGGCCTCGACAAAACTCGCCCCCGACGCCGAGATCACCCGGTCGATCTCCTGCTTCAGCGCCGGCGAGACCGAGTTGAGATCGGCATAAATATGGTGGGGTTCGAGATAGGGAGCGGTTTGTTCTGCCGCCTCCTTTGCCCTGGCACAGGTCACGGTTGAGAATATGACGCGCGCCGATCTCGCCAGTTCACGATTGGAATCGACCAGCGGCACTGCCGCTTCCTGAGCGTGATGACGGACCTTCTCCGGAGCGATATCAAAAGCAAAAATCCGCGAGAGCCCCGCGGATTTCAGACCTCTGGCGATGTGTGAGCCGGCTTCGCCGAAACCAATAAAACCGACCGATAGTTCGTTGTTCATGGATTAATCCGTCCGCACGGCCGAGGAAGCTGCCGGCGCTGTGCCGGGAGATTTTACCATTTTGCTGCATCTTCAGAAACGTCCCAACATCTGGAGTTTTGTCCGAATTCGTGCTCCTATCGGCAGCTTCGACCAATTCAGAACAAGAGACGAGGAAGACCATGAGCCCAGGTTATGCCAGGTACCTTCTGTAGGTGCGGTCTGTGACCGCACGCATTTCGCAGAACAAGGATTACTGCTTC
Source organism: Terriglobia bacterium (assembly GCA_036496425.1). Classification (NCBI taxonomy): domain Bacteria; kingdom Pseudomonadati; phylum Acidobacteriota; class Terriglobia; species Terriglobia bacterium. Next base: position 3,858 of record DASXLG010000393.1, read on the forward strand.
ACTTTACGGTCGCCGCCAGGCTTGGCGCTGTAGGGCTGCGCGGGAAGGCCGCCCAGCGTGATGACGGTCTTGCCGTCTCCGCGCGTCAGGCCGGCGGCCCATGCGTGTTTGGATCCATCCTTGGCCTGGAACGCCGTCACGGTGATCTCTTCGTGGTTGACCATCATCGATCTGTACACGCCGGTGTTGAAGCCGTTACGCACGAGAACGTTGGGTGGAGGCAGTTCGAGAGCCCAGTGGATGATTCTGCCGCGTCTGGAACGAATCCTGCATGTTTCCTACGATGCGACCATGCGGTATTCTCAAAGGGAGGTTTCCCCGATGCACAATCTTTCCTTTATGGTACAGGTCTTCAAAGAAGGGGATCTGTATGTAGCGCACGTTCCGCAGCTTGACATTTCAAGCTGCGGCGAAACCAAAGAAAAGGCCCGCGCCAACATCCAGGATGCCGTGCGCGGCTTCATCGAGGCTGCTGGAGACAAGGGCACACTGGACGAAATCCTCGAGGAGGCCGGTTTCGAGCGCGTCGGCAGTGATTGGAACGCGCCGGAAGTCTCAGTTGATCGCGTGACGATGACCGTCTGATGCATGCCCGCCATCAAGCCGGTTTCCTACCAGATGCTCGTTAAAGTCTTCGAACAGGCCGGGTTTACCTTTGATCGCCAGCGCGGCGATCACCTCATTTACACGAAAGCCGATATCAAACGGCCGCTCGTGATTCCGATGTATTCGGCCGTTCCCGTGTTCATCATCAAGAACCTGCTCCGTACGGCAGGGCTGAGCCGGGAACGGTATTTCGATTTGCTCGGAAGGTGATTAGCTGATGTCCCAGTGACTTATTGTTGTCCGTCGGACGATGTAGGAGCGTATCTGCCTGGCGTGAACCGGCTTGAACATCGAAAGATCGACACGAAAGTGATGCCGTCCGGTGCGAACTTCCCGGCGATGAATCAGAAGACCTTCCCCGCCTTGAACATGCGCGCAGCAAGTGACATGCTGAACTTATGTCGAAGATGATCCAGGTAAGACATGTTCCGGACCGCCTGCACCGGGAATCGCTCAGCGCTGCTCCGTAAGGAATTATCCATCGATCGTGCCGCAGAGGCTTTACAGGATTACGAGGACCTCCCTCTCCGGCTCAACACCCACCGGCCATTCCTCAAACGAGTATGGGAATTGCGGAATAATTTCAGCGCCTACGACGCGGCGTACGTGGTACTCGCCGAACAACTGAAAGCGGAGTTCTTGACGGCGGACAATCGCCTCGCCCGGTCGGTACGCGCTCACACATCGGTCCGTCTGATCGAAATCGTATAGCGAACGCTCGGCCGCTTAATTGCCTACATCCTCATTCCCTGCCACATCACCATCTCCCTCACATGTGAGCGCGGAAAGCGCCAGCTATAGGTTTACCGACTCCAATTCTTCTTGCGCCGGCGCAAGTGATCCGCTATCGTCAATTACGTGGCACGAAGTACGCAGCGCGTAGATGAACACGATCCCGATCCGGGACGCTTCTCTGATCCTCCCTTACTCGTCCTGGCCAGTCTCGCCGACGGCCCGAAGCATGGGCACGCCATGATAGACGACATCGAGCGATTGTGCGGCACACGCCTCGGACCGGGGACGCTATACGGCGCGATCACGCGGCTGGAACAGCAGAAGCTGATCGAACCGTTGCCGGAGGAGGATCGCCGTCACCCCTACCGCATTACCGCTGCAGGCGCGCGCCTTCTGCGGGCCAGGCTGACCACGTTGAACCATTTTGCGCGCAGGGCGCTGCGCCGGCTGGAGGCGACATGAATCCAAGGCTCGCCGGGTTTCTGACGCGCCTTTATCCGCCCGCCTGGCGGGCGCGTTACGGCGCAGAGTACCGGATGTTCCTTGAGGTACGCAGAGTGTCTGCCGTAGAGACTCTGAATGTCTTCTGGCATGCTGCGGTCGAACACGTTCGGGAGGACTGGCGTTACGGCCTGATCCTCATCGCCCTGTTGTTCTCTGTCGAGGGCGGCTTGTCTCTGGCCGGAGGACATGCCGGAGAAGCAATCGCGCAGCATCCCATGCTCGCAGTCATATGGCTCGCGATGGAAGGCGGAGCGATAGCAGTCTTGCTGTATGCGCTTTCACTTTCGATTGCGATTCCGGTGACGTTGGAGATCATGCCGAGGCGTGTCGCGTGGATACTCCTTTTGCCGGCCGCGGCCTGGGCGGTGGTGCAATATCTGCCGTGGCGATGGACCGGCGGATGGTGGGCCAGCGCAAGCGCTGTGTTCGCCGTCATTGCCGGCGTCGTGGGAATAGGGTTCGCCGGCATGTGCGCAAGAATCGTGCTGCTTCGCCTGCAACAGCTGGAGCCGCAAGACCTCGACGACCTCCCGCCGTTTATGACGTACTGCTGGAACAAAACGGGCAAGTGTGGGCCGGCAAAGCTCGAAGCGCTACGCCTGAGCGTCATGATCCTGGGCATCACGCTCTTCGCGGCGCAAATGCGCCGCGCCGATCATCTTGCGTCCGCCTCGATCATCATCGGCACGAGCCTCTTGCTGTACTGGGACGACGTGTTCCGCCCGCGCGCGGCAGAGTGATTATCCGCTAACGTCTTTACTACCGGATGTTTCGATTCAGATACGCGACAGCAGATGATGCAGATGAGTTGCAGCGCCTCGCCGTACGCACATATTACGAGACCTTCGCAGCAGTCAACACGCCCGGGAACATGCGGGCTTATCTGGAGAGCGCGTTCGCTTTGGATCGAATTCGGGCGGAGCTGAGTGACCCCGCAGCCGTCTGGCTGCTCGCCCTATCCGATGAGGCCTTCGCTGGTTATGCGAAGCTGTTGGCCGGTCCGCCCCCTGAGTGCGTCATCGGGGACGCGCCGATTGAACTCGTGCGGTTTTATATCGACCGGCAATGGCACGGCAGCGGACTGGCATCCGAGCTGATGCAATTGTGTCTGGAGGAAGCGCGGCAACGGAGCTTCAAGACCATGTATCTCGGCGTCTGGGAGAATAATGAACGCGCGAAAGCGTTTTATAAGAAATGGAACTTTGTCCGCGCCGGAGAGCATGTGTTTCCGATGGGAGACGATCCTCAAATCGATTGGTGGATGACACGGCGGATATAAGAATCGCGTTAGCGGCGCTGACGGGGTGGTTAGTAAATTCAACGAATAAGGTGCGCTGCGCGATTCCTGGATAACCGCCCCGTCCTCGCGTTCTAACGGTTTGATCGCTCGGACTCCCCGCCTTGGAAAGGCGGGGAATGTCCATCTGGACCGGCTTACAGTTCCTTTTCCAGATCGTCGACGTAGCGGACACCCAGCTCCGCCAGCTTGGCGCGCAATCCGTAAAAGTCGACACCGAGTTCGCCGGACTTCAGCCGTTCGCGCGTCTTCTGCTCCTTCACGAATCGTTCACCCGCCAGCCGGGCAATTTCGGCCGCGTTCTCGCGTTTGATCACGACCACGCCGTCCGCGTCGGCCACGATCGCATCACCCGGCCGCACCATCGTTCCGGCGCAAACGACAGGAACATTTACGGAGCCGGGACTCGCTTTCACGGTGCCCTGAGCGGAAACCGCTTTCGACCAGACTGGAAACTGCATCTCGGTGAGATCCCGCACATCGCGAACACCCGCGTCGATGATCAGACCGACAACACCGTGCGACCGCGCGGATTCGGCGAGCAGTTCGCCAAACATTCCGTCGGTCGATTCGGACGTCGTGGTGACAATCAGAATGTCGCCCGGTTTGCAAAACTCGATGGCGGCATGAATCATGATGTTGTCGCCGGGATGGCAGGAAATCGTGATGGCGGTGCCGGCGGCTTTCGCGCTGGGATAAATCGGCCGCATATACGGTCGCATCAATCCGGTGCGCCCCTGCGCTTCATGGACAGTCGCGACTCCCAGTTCGCCGAGCGTCTTCACTGCGCCGCCTTCGGCGCGATTCACACTTCGAACAACTGTTGGTTTCATAAGTCCTTATTCATCCTTCTAACCATCTGACATTACAGAAGTAAGCGCAATTCGATGAGGATTTGCTTACTGCGGGCAAAAATCTGTCATATCATTATTGTCGGCGTAGTGGCATTCCGGGCTGTCAAAGGTAAGAATATGCCACACGTCAACGCGCGTTCGCATAAGAAAAAATATAAATGAAACGATGAGCGCGCATTTTCATGAGAGGAGTTGTGATGGGAAATTCTGCAGCGCCCGCAAGCCTTGCAGCGGAAGCCTACGAGTTCGTCAAACAGCGGATCCTCCAGGGCGAGCTCCCGTTGGGGCAGGTTATTTCACGCCGGAAAATCGCAGCCGAACTGGGGATGAGTTTTCTGCCCGTCTCGGAAGCCCTTCTCCGGCTGGAGTTCGAAGGTCTTCTCGAAAGCCGGCCACGGGCCGGAACGCGTGTGCGTATACCTTCGCGCGACGACGTACGCGGACACTATATCGTTCGCGAAGCGCTCGAAGTGCAGGCATCCATGCTGTTCGCCGCGGCAGCCACCGCGGAAGACCGCAGCGAGCTGCAGAAGTTTGCAGCTCGTGTCGATGCCATGTCCGTATCGGAACAATCGCTGTACCTTCCGGCGCACGAGAAATTGCATCGGCGCATCGCTGAAGGCGCCCGCTGCATCGCTCTGAGCCTTGCCATCGAGAAAACCCACGCTCTGGCGTCCACCTGGTTTTGCATCGTCCGGCAACCCTCCGATGAATTGATGCCGCGCCGCCACCAGGCGCTGGTCGAAGTGCTGGTTGCCGGCACGCCGCTCGAAGCTGCGGAAGCCATGAGACAGCATGTGACGCAGGGTATGGAAAACACGCTGAATCGGCTGAAACCTTATTTCCGCATCCGGAAGGCGTATGGCAAGACGTTTTTCAGGAGCGAGAAAAGGCAAAAACGACAGCTTATCGATCCATCTGCTTTGAATTAAGCCCGGTATCCATTAAGATTCCATCTCTTGGAATCCTGAGGTCCTGGGTTTTCCAGAGTGGTCTTACAATCGGTTATACCGGGGAAGCGATATAATGTCAGAGCAAGTTCCCGAGGTTTTTGCTGCGTTTGAATGCGCTGTCTGTCACGCAACTGATCCTGCCTGGACTTCATCAAATCATTCCGACTATCTGTTCGGCAGTCCCGGCCGGCTGATCTGCCGGGGCTGCAGCACAGTCTTTCCGGTTCGCAACGGTTACCTGGACCTCCATCCCGGTGATCCGGAGCCGGTTCCGCCGATTCAGCTGCTGATGCAATCCGCGCCGATCGTCGCGTTATACGAGGGAATCTGGCGGCCGATCGGTTACTTCATCGCCAGCAAGCACTCCTTTCCTAAAGACGTCGATCGGATTGCTTCTCTTATTCAACGCCGCCATGGTTTGATCCTCGATCTGGCGTGCGGCCCCGGAAACTTTACGCGGCGCATCGCGCGGCTCGCTCCGAAGTCAACTGTGGTGGGTTTCGATCTCTCGCCGCAAATGCTGGAACGCGCGGTCCGGCTGACAAAGAAAGAGGGCCTCACCAACGTGTACTACATGAGAGGAAGCGCCCTCTCGCTGCCGTTCAAAGCGGAAGCTTTCGACGCCGTAACATGCTGCGGCGCCCTTCAATTGTTCAGAGACCAGGATCAGGCCGTCGGGGAGATCGCGCGGGTGTTGAAGGTACAGGGTGATTTCGTTTGCCAGACGACGCTGGGTCCACGCAAACCACCGTTTTTTATCCGCATGGCGGATCGAACGCTCAAATTCGGTTATTTCTATCTGGACGACTTGAAGGATCGGCTCTATCGTTTCAACTTCGATCTCAAGGCCGAAGAAAAGTCCTATATCAACTATATCTTCAGAGCGGCGAAGTCCGGCTAGTAGACCACTGTCGCTTTTCCCGGTTCCAATTTGATCTCCTCGATGCCCCACGGCATATCGAAGGGCTCGTTGAGGTCTGCTTCGGGATACTTCGGTTTGACGTACTTCTTGAACAGAGTCTGAATGAAGATGTTTGGAACCGGTATCCCGTCGACGCGGACTTCGTCCAGATCGAATTTTCCGCGGCTGTGCTCCCCCATGAGTCTTCCCCTGAAGAGCAGGTTGTGCGTTCCGCCGACGACTGCATCGACCACCGGGTTTCCGGTCGCGTTCGAAGTGAACGTCAGCTGTGTGTTGAGGCCGACGCTGCCGGCTGCGAGGTCGATATGGGCCGAATCCACCTTGGCCGGGATATCGTCCTGCAACGAGTAGATCAGATAGGACTC
>DASXLG010000394.1 GCA_036496425.1 Terriglobia bacterium
GACCCCCTGCCGCCGCTTTGTGGCGGCAGGGGGTCGCTCACACCCCCCCTCTCACCCCGGCGGAAACACCGCGAAGCACTTGTTCGAATTGAAGACGTAGCTTTCGATAAACTCCGCCCAGACCGGCTTGCAGTTCAATTCCGACATTGCGCCTGCCAGACAGAACCAGTTGAGCATTTCCTGTTGTCCGGAGTCTTCCACGGCGGATAGCGGCGTCTCGCGCCAGTGTCTGTAATTGCCGGTTTTCAGGGCTTCGTAGAACGCACGATCGCTTTCAATGTCGGGATAGAGGCGCCAGGCCTTGTCGTGCAGGAACGCGTGCGACCAGCTGGAAGACGCGATCACAGCCACGCGGAAGGGACTCTTCTTCAACACACGCACCATTGCGGCGCCTAGATCGAAACATCGCCCGGGTGATGGCGACGGCGGATCCAGTTCTTCGGGCGGAGGTGTCTGTCCGAATTTTGCCGCCCCGCCGCGGAAGCTGATCACGCGCTTTCCGTAGCAATTGATCGAGAAGCACACCAGCGGGTGATCGAATCCCTTGCGGTGGTAATCCAGATAGGCGATCGAGTTCAGAAACGCGTGGCCCACACCCTGCTGATGCAGCGGCCGGTATGCGTAGCAGACATCGAAGCCTTCCGTGATGAGGCCGCTCGCCAGCCGCTTTCCGCCTTCCCGGTGACCGCGCAGATTGAAAGTGAAATCTTCACGCTCGGACCAGACATTCGCGCCGCCCGGCATTCCCGGCGCTTTCAGCCGCCACGGCATCGCTTCGATGGTGTCGTAGGCGAGAATGCAGAAGGGTGGAATGATATCGTCGGTGAAGTTCTCGTACTGATCGTCGCCCCAGATCACGACGAAATCGGGCTTGAAGTCGTCGAGGGCCGTGCGGATTTTCGCGAGCCCGGACAACAGGGCCTGCCGGTGTTCCGCGGCTTTCGCTTTTCCCTGATCGGCACCCCACTCCTCCTGCATCAGCTTCGGCCAGTTCGCGGGTTCTTTGAGCTCTGCGGGGATCGCAGGGTCTCTCAACGTGCCGCGCAGGATGCCGGACATGTTTTCGTCGCGTCCGGCGAGCGGCGGATAGTGCGTCATTCCGAGACCGAGAATCTCAGCCATCGTTAAGCTTTGCGGGGGAGGCGCTTGTTGATCCGGGGATAGACCTTGCGCGCGTTGTCTTCGTAGACCTTCCGTTTGTCCGCCTCACTGAGCGGGACTGTGTCGACGTAGCGCTTGGTGTCGTCGTAATAATGGCCGGTGGTCGGATCGATGCCGCGGACCGCGCCCACCATTTCGGAACCGAACAGAATATTGTCGACAGGGACAACCTTGAAAAGCAGGTCGATGCCGGGCTGATGATAGACGCAGGTATCGAAGAAGACGTTGTTGCGCATCATCTCGTCGAGCGGCGGCCGTTTCAGATCCTGAGCGAGTCCCCGGTAGCGGCCCCAGTGATACGGCGCTGCCCCCCCGCCATGGGGAATGATGAATCGGATCGCCGGAAAATCCTTGAACAGATCGGCCGTGATGAATTGCATGAACGCCGTCGTGTCGGCATTCAGGTAGTGCGAACCTGTGGTGTGAAAGTTCGGATTGCAGGTCGCACTGACGTGGACCATCGCGGGGACATCCAGTTCAACCATCTTCTCGTAAAACGGATACCAGTATTTGTCGGTGAGCGGCGGCGCCGTCCAGTGGCCTCCGGATGGATCGGGATTCAGATTGCATCCGATGAAGCCGAGTTCCTTGACGCAGCGTTCGAGCTCCGCGATCGAGTTGGCCGGCGCGACGCCCGGCGATTGCGGCAGCTGGCAAACCGGAACAAAATTTTCGGGATACAGCGAACATACGCGGTGAATCAGATCGTTACAATGTTCTGTCCAGTTCCGGCTCGTGGTTTCATTGCCGATGTGATGCCCCATGACGGAGGCGCGCGGCGAAAAAATCGTGACGTCGCTGCCGCGTTCCCGTTGCAGCTTCAACTGGGCGTTCTCGAGGCTCTCGCGAATCTGGTCGTCGGTGATGTTCAGCGTGACTTTGCCCGGCACATAGGATGAGTCCTTGAGTCCGGCTACCTGTTTGTCTCTGTACTCTTGAAGCGGCTTAGGCGCAGTAGTGTAGTGTCCATGACAATCGATAATCATAATGGAAATGATATGCCGACTTGGAATGCTGTCCAATACCTGAAATGCGCGGACGAACGCAACGGGAATAGCCACAAAAGGTACATAAGGGAGCACAAAAAGCACAAAACGTCAGGTCATGCGTGATGTTTTTGTGCCTTTTGAGTTCTGCTATGTGCCTTTTGTGGCAATTCCCTCAGTTCGACGACGCCGTACTGATCGGCGCGTTGGCTTTCACTTTATCCACGATCAGGACCAGCGTATTCATACCCCACTGCTGCTGAATCACAATGGTTGGGAATTTCACGCCGCTGAAGTCCTGGTAGTCGAGATAGGTGCCGAGCACAGGGACGTTATTGCCGATCTGCGTTTCGACTTTCTCGACCAGGTTGTCCTTGTTGATGTAGCCCTTCACGTTGTACTTTCCGTCGACCACGTAGGAAACCTCGGTGAACTTTTCACCAAGGACGGTCTCCGGTTTGACCACGGCTTCGTGCGACATGGCGCCCTGCAGGAACCCGAAAGGGTTCAGCCAGAAGTCATACCGCGTGTCCCACGGCGAGTTTGGCGCGATCGCCAGCGTCTGTGGATGATCGGTCGTTTGTTCAACGCGGATCAGATCCACACGGGACGTGGCTGCGTTCAAGTCTAATTGACGTTTATAGGATTTAATGTAGGTGAGCGGCGGCTCAGTACTGGGTTTGTTCTGCTCAATGCCGGCGTTCGAGCCCGATCCGGATCCTGAATACTGGAGCGTCTTCAGATTAGCGGCGCCCATCGCCTTGGCGACAGTATTCAGGAAGGTTTTCGCATCTTGAGCGTAGGTCGAAGCAGGAAGTGCGACTGTGAGAGTTACAAACCCCAATACGGCCACGAATTTCTTGACCATATTCCCTCCAAAGATGTCACTACCGCTTATTTTTATACCGCTTTGGAGGTGGGTTTCGCAAGTGCGTGAAGGGGGTTTTAGCCGCAGATGCCGCGGGTGGGGCGCAAAAACGAACTTTTGAGGCGCCCCATCTGCGTCATCTGCGGCTAAAAAAGTTTGGTTGCGGCATAGCCGCGCTATGCTTCTTGTGGTTCCTTTCCTTCCAGTGTATCTTCAGGGGAAGCGGTTTTACCGCCGACACGGATATGAAGAACCTGACGCTCACTCATCGACGAAAGTCATTTTTTGCGGCCAAGGCTGTAGGCCTTTGGCGGCATGAGCGGGCACGCATCCGGTTCTGATCCGGCAGGCCCGCTCAACTGGCGAGCGGGCGCCCTCCTACGTTTTTCAAAACATGGACTCCCGTAAGCCGTAGCTTTGTCAACTGGATCGGGGGAGGACTGTGCGACTACTGTTCCAACATCGCGGGTTAAGGTTAATTTTCATCGCCAATCTTGTATCGATGATCGGCAGCGGGATGAATACGGCGGCCGTAACATGGTTCATTCTGCAGGCGACGCACTCCGAGTTGAGCCTGGGTACTCTGGTCGTCATTCAGACGGTCCCGGCGTTGCTCATGATTCCTTTCACAGGAGTGCTCATCGATCGTGAAGACCGCCGGCGCCTGATCATGCTGCTGGATGGGCTGCGCGGGGCAGTCATCTTGTGCGTTGCTTTCCTTGCGTTCCGGCATCAGGTGCAGATCTGGCAGCTCTACGCCATGGGCGCGCTTGTCGCCGCCGGGTTCTGGATGTTCTGGCCGACGATTACGGCGCTGATTCAGGAGTTGTCGCCGGAATCCGAGTTTGTCGGCGCGAACACCATGCTTCTGGCCGGAGTTCAGGGCGGGTGGATGATCGCCGGCGCCATTGTCGGATTTGTCTACGAGCGCATCCATCTTGGCGGTGTGCTTGCGTTGGATGCCTCGACGTATGCGGTATCGCTGATCTGCTATTTCGCTGTTCGTAAGGGTAAGGTGACGGTCAAGCCGCGCGAAGTTTCATCGCCTGCCGGCGGGGATGCATGGGCCCGCTATCTGCACGAGCTGCGTGAAGGGATTCAGTACCTCCGGAACAAGCGTTATGTCGTGTTGCTCGGAGTATCGTGGGCGATTTTCGTCGCCGGCATGCAGACGCAGGGTGTCATTACGGCACCGCTGAGCGATAAGGTCTTTCATGCAGGAGCGCGTGGCTACGGCTGGCTTAACGGAGGCTGGGCCATCGGGGCATTCATGAGCACGCTGTATGCGCCTCTGTTCATTCGTCTGCTTCGCGGCCGCCGGTCGGTGGTTTGCGCCATGGCGATGCTGGCGATCAGCCTGACGGCAGCGCCGTTCTCGGCTTCCATCGCCGTGGCCGTCATGTGCTATGCGGTCATGGGATCGGGGCGCGGCCTCGCCGGCGTCGGCATTTCATCGACGATGATGGAAATCGTTCCAAAGCACTTCATGGGGCGCGTGCAGAATGCGTTTTTCTTTCTCGGGACTTCGCTGCAGCTCGTGACCAGCATTGCGGTGGCAGCGATCGCCGAGCATGTTTCGCTCGCGCTCGGCTTTGCCGTCATCGGGCTCATGTACGGCGTCGCCGCGATTACGGCCGCATGGCCGGCCGCCCGGCCGGTCAAAGTCCCGGCGGGCGTGAGGAGCTAATGTAGTCGCGGGCTTCAGCCCGCGACTACATTATTTGCCCCGTTCCACTCCCAGTACAAACATCGGCTGTGTCAGGTTGGAATGGAAGTGTCCCGACGGGGATGAGAAGTTTTCCTGCCGGAAGCGCGTGTAACGGAATTCAGGCATCAGGTGCAGCTTTCCGATTTTCAAGTCGAAGCCGGCCCCGGTTGTGAAGCCTTCGGTGGCCTGATGGATGAACTCCGGCGCCTTGATTCGCGCTTCGGTCACGGTGCCGAAGCGACTCGTACTCACGATGTTCGTGTCCTGATTGACAGCGCGAAAAGTGGCTCCGCCGTTCACGTAAGGCCGGATCGGGCCGTGGAAGAAGGGCTTTTTCACCAATAGAGGAAAGTCCCAGCAGTTGATGTCGGTCGTCGAGCGCGTGACGGCATCGGCTCCTGTACTGGTCGAGACGTAACTCAAGTGGCTGTAGAGGCCGTCAATCTCCAGCAGCAGGCCTGCCGGCAGACCGAGTTCTCCGGTGAAGCCGAATTTGGGAACTCGCGAATGTATGGAGTAGGTGACGTTCGGATCGGGAGCGCTGACCTGCAGAGCATCCATCGTCGGATAGGCCAACTTCAAGCCGAAGGTCGTCTGGGCGAAGCCAAGTGCCGGCAGCAGCAGAAACAGCCCCAGCACTGCGGCGACATTTTTGCTCACAGATCCAGTGTTGCCAATGGAAAGGGGCCGTTCACTCTCGACTAAAAGTGAACGACCCCAATTTCCTACAGGAAAACGACGATCAAGTGATTGTGCGTTTTCGAACGACTACGGGTTGGTGCCTTCGCTGGACGCCGCGCCCATTTTCTTTCCATCAGGCGTGGTGACATTTCTTGCGTTGGCGCGGTTGCTGCCATTTTTCGCCACCGAACCCTGAACGCTGACCGTATCACCGAGCTTCATCGTGGTGCGCGTCCAGCCGCCAGCCTGCAGCATGTGCGGCGGGCCCATTTCCAGGCCCCAGTTCGTGACCTTTCCGGCTTCGTCTTTAACATCGATATAGAACCAAACATG
>DASXLG010000395.1 GCA_036496425.1 Terriglobia bacterium
ATGTCAGCATTGTCACGCAGCCTTTAGATCAAAATAAGAAATGACCTATCAGGACGAGAGACTGGACCGCTGGCTGATCGCGTCGATGGTTCTTCACATCGCGTTCTTCGGCATTCTTGTTCTCTCGCCGCACATCTTTCCGAATTTCGGCGCGAATTGGGGATCGCAGTCCGGCGGCGCGAACCCGGGAATCAGTGTTAAAATTGCGAGTAATGTTTCAGGAGTACCTTTGCCAACTCCTGAGGTCGTGCAACAGAACGCGCCGGCGAATGAGTCTCCGGCTTTCTATAAAAGCGAGCCGGCGCCTCCGCCGCTGCCGGACAAAACGGCGGAGCCTGTTCCGCAGCCGAAAGCACCGATCAAGACAACTCCGGTTCCAAAGCCCAAACCGCCGGCGCCCGCTTCGAAACCCGCTCCCGCGCCGGAAGCGCCTCCAAACGCCGTTCCTGCCGGACAAGGTGGGCGGCCGTCTCTGGCATACGGTCAGTTTTCGACCGGAGCCGGGCAGGCCGGAATCGGATTCGGCGATGCGTCTTTTGGCGACCGGTATGGCTGGTACGTGACCCAGATTACGCGGGCCATTTCGAATAACTGGTTGAAGTCACTTGTGGATTCGAGTGTGCAGCGGGCGCCGCGAGTTTATGTCAGTTTCAATATTGCGCGTGATGGCACAGTGAATTGTGGCGACGTTTCGATAAAACAGTCGAGCGGGATACCGTCGTTGGATCGTTCCGCTCAGCGCGCCGTTTGCGCGTCGAGTCCGCTGACCCCTCTTCCCGGCGATTACCGGGGAGGCAGCGTCAGCGTCAATTTCTATTTCGAGTATTCACGATGAGAAAACTATTACTTCTGGTTCTCTTCCTGGCGCTCGTCAGTGCCGTCACTGCGCGCCCGCAAATCAATACCGGAACCAATCAGGGCCTTGTCGGCGTCAAGATTGCCGTTCCGGATTTCCAGCCCGCCTCGGCGGATGCGAGTGCGGCCGGCCGCGCCGCGCTCTTCAATCAGGTTCTCCGCAATGACCTCAGTTACTCCGGCGGCGTGACTGTGGTCAGCCCGAGCCTGTATCCCCTGGGGAAATTCAGCGGTCCAGGCGACATCAAGCCCGACGACTGGACGACCGCTGCTGTCGGCGCTCAATTCATCGCATTTGGAAATCTGCGGACGGCAAACGGCGGCCTGGCGGTCGAAGCACGGCTATGGGATCTCAAAGCCGCATCCGCATCCGGACGTGAAGCACTGGCGCAACGTATCAACAGCGAGGATAGCGATGAAGGCGCTCGTCTGACAGCGCACCAGCTTGCCGACATGATCATCGATCTGATCGGCGGCGGCGCGAAAGGTATTGCGCGAACGAAGATCGCCTATATCAGCGAGCGAACGCCCGGCATCAAGGACCTCTATGTCATGGATTACGACGGCAATGATCCGCACGCCGTCACGGCTTACAAGTCACTCGTGCTGACCCCGGCCTGGTCACCCGATGGCGAGAAACTCGCATTCACGAGTTATCGGAAAGGCGTGCCGGACATCGAAGTCCTGTCGCGTATCGATAACCGGCCCTACACGTTCGATCGGCCGGGAGGTAACACATTCACTCCCGCCTGGTCCCCGGACGGCAGTAAGATCGCATTTGCCACCAGCCGCGACGGCGGCGGCCCGGAAATCTATACCGCGGATTGGAACGGCAAAAACCTGCACCGTCTGACCATGAGCAAAGGCTCGAACAATTCGCCGGTATGGAATCCGAAAACGGGCCGCGAGATTGCGTTTATTTCCGATCGCAGCGGCACGCCCCAGATTTATGTGATGGACGCGGACGGCACCAATGTCCGGCGTTTGATTGAGGAAGGCGGGCATGCGGATGAGCCGGCCTGGTCGCCCGACGGTGAGCGCATCGCTTTTGCATGGCAAAGGCTGAAGACCTCGAATTTCGACATTTACATTCACGATCTGGCGAGCGGCAAAAACGTTCAGATCACGTCGGACGCCCGCGACAATGAGCGCCCGACCTGGGCGCCCGACGGCAGGCATCTGGCGTTCGAGTCCACCAGAAAAGGCGGCAAACAGATTTTCACGATGCTGCTCGATGGCAGCCAGGTTCAACAACTGACAACAACAGGAAAGAATTCGGCTCCGGCATGGTCCGGATTTCTCAAATGAGATTCTACAAGGAGGCTAGGCAATGAGTTTCTCTCGCACAAAGGGTGTTGGATATACCCTTTTTCTGTTCTTCACACTCGTCGGTCTCGGTTGCCACAAGAATGCTGCGGCGACGCCTCCTCCCGCTCCGCCGCCGGCTTCGACACCGGCCGCAGCGGCTCCCGCTCCCACGATCACGTTGCGCGCACAACCCGGTGCGATCGACCGCGGCGGCGCCACAACGCTCCAATGGGACGCGAAAAACGCGACCAGCGTGACGATCACGCCCGGCGTCGGCGATGTCGCCGTTACCGGAAACCGTTCCGTCAATCCGACCTCCTCGGTCACGTATACCGCCACGGCCATGGGCCCCGGCGGCTCCGCAACCGATACGGCCCGGATCACCGTGAACACGCCTCCGCCGGCGGCCGCGTCTGCTCCTCCACCGCGGAATGCTCCGAACCTGACAACCGAACAGCTCTTCGAGCAGAACGTAAAGACGATTTATTTCGATTACGACAAGGCCGACATCAAACCCGATCAGATGTCCGCTCTGCAAGGCAATGCCAGCTGGCTGAAGGCGAATCCCAACGTTCGTTTTACCATCGAGGGTCACTGCGATGACCGCGGAAGTGAAGAGTACAATCTGGCCCTGGGCGACCGGCGCGCCAACGCGGTAAAGGAATATCTGGCCGCTCAAGGAATACCGGCAAACCGGATTATGACCGTCAGCTATGGCGAAGAGCGGCCCATTTGCCGGGATGAAACGGAAGACTGTTTTGCCAAAAACCGCCGGGCTGCCTTTACCTTGAACCAATAGAACTGGGAGGAGAACCGTGAATACCCGAATGAAATTTATCCTGGCGGTCCTGCTGATCGTCATCGCGGCAGGCCCGGCTTATCCCGAAAACAAGGATCTGCTGCAGCTCCAGTCGGACATCATTCAACTCAGCCAGCAGGTGAAACAGATTCAGACCACCGTCGACCAGAATAATTCCGTCATGAAGGGGTTGGTCGAACACATGGCGGATCAGGTCAATATGCTCGCCGGCGGAATGCAGAAGATCACCGCCACGGTCGATGGGCTGAAGAGCCAGAACGACGGCAGTACCAAGGAAATGCGCCAGGCTTTGACGACGCTCAGCAGCACCGTAGGCGACCTGAAGGACGACATGTCGGCCGTCCGGGACACGGTCAATTCCCTGTCGAAGCAGATAACGTCGATGAAGACGACTTCCGAACCGCTGGCGAAACCCGAGGACCTGTGGAGATCTGCATACCTCGACTACTCCGCCGGAAATTACGACCTTGCGATCGGCGATTTTCAGGACTTCCTTTCGAAGTTCCCGACCGATGACAGAGCCGCCGAAGCCCACCTGATGATGGCTGAAACGCTTGCGGCTCAGAAGAAGTACGACCAGGCCCTCAACGAGTACGATATTGTCTTGCAGAAATATCCGGACAGCGATAAAAGTAAAACCGCCCTTTTGAAGAAAGGTTACGCCCTCGCCGATTCAAATCAAGCGCCCCAGGCCATCAGTACCTTGAAAGAAGTTGTGACGAAGTACCCGAATACCACGGAAGCTACGGCCGCAACTGCCAGGCTCAAGGAACTGACAGCTGCCGGGCGTAAGACACCGGCCAAGGCGGGGGGAGCCAAATAGGAGCTACATGGCAAAGTCCGTAAACAAAGTAATTCTCATTGGCCGGCTCGGCAAAGATCCCGAGCTGAAATACACCGCAAGCGGTACTCCGTTCTGCCGGTTCTCGATAGCAACAGACGATGTCTGGAACGACAAAGGATCCGGCGAACGTCAGGAACGCACCGAATGGCACAACATCGTGGCTTGGGATCGTCTGGCGGAAATCTGTAATCAGTACCTGACGAAAGGCAAACAGGTTTATATCGAAGGCAGCCTGCAAACCCGCGAGTGGGACGATCAGGAAGGCAACAAACGCAAGACCACCGAAATCCGCGCCCGCGATATGGTCATGCTCAGCGGCGGGGCTGGTGAAAGCGGTGGAGGCCAGCGCCGTACTGCCGCAGCCGAAGTTGCCGGCAGCGGCTCGTCGGGATCGGCGGGCCCGGCTTCGAGTACCAGCACGATCACCGACGACGATATCCCGTTCTAGTTGATCTTATTGGAGATTCGAAATTGGAAGTTCGAAATTGGAAATAGAAGATCTGCAGTACCGCAGATTTCCAATTTCCAACCTCCAATTTCGAATCTCCAATAAGTTCCCGTCCCCGTCCGCTATTCTCCCTCCCTGGTTGACCGGATCAGCGCTTCCATGTGATTGAGATAGGTTTCCAGCGCCCGTCGTCCGGCCACAGTTAACTTGTATTCAGTCTTGGGAACCCGTCCTTCGAAGTACTTTTCGCATGCCACATACTGCCCTTCCTCGAGCTTGCGCGCATGCACGCTGAGGTTTCCGTCGGTAGTCCGCAGCAGGGCTTTGAGCTCATTGAACGTCATCGTCTCATTGACGGCGAGCGCGCTCACGATGCCGAGACGAATCGGCTCGTGGATGAGCCGGTCGAGTCCGGTTGCCCGGCTTTGTGCCTGTTTCGGCCGCGCAGTCTGTGGCTTGGCCTGGGCCTGGGCTTCCGCTTTGTTGTGCCTAGCCACCGTACCTCCTTGCGATCACGATTCCGAAAATGATTTGCACCAGCCCGAATCCGCCGGCCATGAACCAATTGCCCCATCCGGCGGGGCTGAGTAATGCGATGGTTCCGAGGGCCATGAACGAGACCCCCATCAACGGAACGATCTTCGCGGAGAACGCGCCGCCGGTCACAACCGACACGCCGTAAAGCAGAAGCCAGACGCCCGGCATGATGCCGAACAGTTGTTGCCGGTAGAGCACGAAGGTCAGTATCCCGCCTGCAATCATCGCAGGACAGAGGTTCAGCGCGAATTTCCGGCCCGCCCCATACAGCAGCGTCATTTTTGCCGCCTTCGCTTTCTCGATCATCGCCCAGCCGCCGATGGCAAGCGCCAGCACCGCCTCGCCCAGCCAGCTTTCAAACCACAGATCGCGAGTGGGCAGCCGGCTCGATACCAGGGCCGTCAGCAATGCGCTCACGCCGATCAGAACCGCGCCCCATCCCGGAACCGCCGTAAACGATCCCGCCCGTTCCATCGTTTCCCGGATGTACTTCAGGTTCTCGAAAGCTCGTTCGTTGATCGAAACAACCTTCGCCGACTTCATGACGTCCACCTTAGGCCCAAGACCAGCCTGGGGTCAAGTACTTTGCAAGACAAAGAATGCCGGAATGCAAACAAACATAAAATGTGAAACACAACGACGGAGCCGCTTGGAATACCGCGTGCCTTCTTATTGGTATGG
Source organism: Terriglobia bacterium (assembly GCA_036496425.1). Taxonomy (NCBI): domain Bacteria; kingdom Pseudomonadati; phylum Acidobacteriota; class Terriglobia; species Terriglobia bacterium. Next base: position 5,494 of record DASXLG010000395.1, read on the forward strand.
GCAGGTTCAACGATATTGCGGGACACGTACCCACACAACGACTTGCGGATTTCGCGACCGATCACGTCGAACTGACGGAGATGGAATGGGCGCACATTCAGAGTTGCCCCGAGTGCCGTCAGACGTACTCCGACAGCCTCAGTTCAATTCCATCCGAGCCTGTCCATTCGGCGCGTATTTTGCCGTTTCGTCCGAGAAGCGGCTGATAAATCCTGCCCGCCTCCCAACGATCCTGCCGGGTCATCATGGGTCCCTGCGGAAAAACTCCCTTGTTTACGATTGAAACGTTTGAACTTTCACTCACGTTTGGTATAACAGTAGCTCAATTGACTGAAAGGAGAGTACATGTCCAAAGATCTTCAGAAGGTTCTTGATAAAGTAAATCCTTCCCGGCGCGGCTTCCTGAAACAAGTCCTGTTGGGCGGCGGCGTTGTGGCGGCATTGGCTGTACCCGCGTCCTTTGTCCAGGCTCAGGAACAAAAGGGCGAGGGCCAAGGTAGCGGTAGCGGCAGCGGCAGAGGAAAAGGCAAGGGGAAGGGTAAAGGCAAAGGTAAAGGTTCGGGGTCAGGGTCGGGCAGCTAGAGGTAATTCTGCCTGGCGATGATCGAGCAAGCAGGGCGTCTGTTTCGTAATTCTTCGTTGGCATTGGCGCCCGCAGAGGATGGGTATTGGGCATACGATATCCAGACTTCGCGGCTTCATCATCTAAACCCGGTCGCAGCTCTCATTCTTGAACTCTGTGATGGGAGTCGTACGGCTTCGGAAATTTCAACCGAGCTGGCTCCTTTCCTCGGGGAAAGCCAATCCGATTCATGTGACCGTTGGATCGAAAGCGCGGTAACCATCGGGCTCTTGTCCAACGGCACGGCTTCGGCGTCGTCCGCGCAACTCTCTGCCGCTGATTTCGCATCCGCTGCTGAAGAGTTGCGCGACGATGGCCATGTCCTCGCCGCATATGTCTGCCAACACCATGCCACCCTGCTGGAACCGGACACCTCCGGTTACTGGAAGTATCTGGGCGAACTCGCTCACATCCTGCAAAAAAGAGACGATGCCCGATCCGCATACGAGCAATACCTGAAGCTGCACGGCCCTGACGCTGAGATCGAACACATCCTCGTCTCTTTCCGCGATGAAGCGCCGCCGGCGCGGGCATCCGACAGCTGCATCCGGCAGCTTTATTCACGCTTCTCCAGGTTCTACGAAGACAACATGGTCGGCGAGCTGGAGTACAAGGTGCCTGTTTATGCCGCCGCCATGCTGGAGGGACGTTACGGCAACCAATCCGACCTCGACGTCCTGGATCTCGGCTGCGGCACCGGCCTGAGCGGCCGCGCCTTCCGGCACTGGGCCCGCCATCTGGTTGGGATCGATCTGTCTCCGGAAATGATCGAACAGGCCAGGGGCACGGGAATCTACGATAGTCTGGAACTTGCCGAAATTACCGCCTGGCTGAAGGCCTCCACCCAACCGCTCTTTCACCTCATCGTCGCATGCGACAGCATGATTTATTTCGGAGACCTCCGGCAGGTCTTTATTCCGGCGTCACGCCGGCTGGTGGCGGGCGGCCGGATGATTTTCGGAGTGGAGCGCAGCGAGAGCCTTCCCTTCCGCCTGACCGATTCGGGACGCTACCAGCACAGCCGCGCACACCTTGACGAGGCCGCGCACGCTGCAGGTTTCGTTGTTGAAGAGGTCACCAGCCAGATCCTGCGTTACGAATACGGCGAGCCTGTCCACGGTTACGTGGTCCTGATGCGCTTGAAGCCGCAGTCATAGACCGCAGCCGCAAATTACGTTATTCTTCCCGCATGACACCAGACCTTATACACGCCCTGGAAATGTCCGGAGGCATCCTCATCGGAGTGGTGGTCCTCATCGTTGTTATTTCGATTTTGACAGTGAATCGGGGAACAGCGCAGATGGCTCAGGACGCGAAGCAGCACGGTTCGCCGCGGCACTGAGCGGCGGTTACTCTCCGAAGGCGCCCATCGTGCGAAACTTCTTGTAGCGGCAGCCCAGCAGGTCTTCGGTATCGACGTTGCAGAGTTCGCGTAACTGCCGTTCCAGCACAGTGGCCAGAGCTTTCGCCATTCCCGGATGATCGTTCTGCGAGCCGCCTTCAGGCTCCGGAACGATGTCATCGATCAGGTGGTGTTTCCTCAGATCTTCGGGCGTCAGTTTGAGAGCCTCGGCCGCATCCGCTGCGTGCAATTGATCGCGCCACAGAATGGCGGAACAGCTTTCCGGCGCGATTACGGAGTAGATCGAGTACTGCAGCATATTCACGCGGTCGCCCACGCCGATCGCCAGCGCGCCGCCGGACCCGCCTTCCCCTGTAATGGTGGCAATAATCGGCACACGAATCTGTGACATCTCACGAAGGTTGTAAGCGATGGCTTCGGCCTGACCGCGCTCTTCCGCGTCGATCCCGGGATAGGCGCCCGGAGTGTCGATGAAAGTAAGAATCGGCCGGCCGAATTTTTCCGCCAGCTTCATGATACGGAGGGCCTTGCGGTAGCCCTCAGGCTTCGGCATGCCGAAGTTGCGGTATTGGCGCTGCTTGGTGTCTCTGCCCTTCTGGTGGCCGATCAGGCACACGGGAACAGTCCGCACGACTCCGAAGCCGCCCACGATGGCCGCATCGTCGCCGAACTTGCGGTCGCCGTGGATCTCGATGAAGTCCGGACATAAATGCTCCACGTAATCCAGGAAGTAAGGCCGCTGAGGATGCCGTGCGAGCTGTACCTTCTGGTACGCCGTAAGGTGGTCCATATTTTAGTGAGGCTAGTTAAGCCGAACCGTGTCCCGCCCGCATATTCGTTCAACGGATTCCACGAATTCGCGGTCCGGCGAGATCTTTACATAAGGATTAGGCCGAACCAGAGCCGTAAACCGGCCTGGAAATTCTAGCTCAAAGATGATCTCGGCCGACCCTCTTTTTTCGTCGATGATGGGCTGGAGCCGTTCGGCGATGTCTGCCGGGGCCAGACTGGAATTGATCCGGATGGTAACCGTGCGGCTCAGGATCTCCTTCACTCGCTCGATGGGATAAATGTCGGTGGCCAGGATCTTTATCGTTGACTCGTCGTTGTCGAGCTTGCCCTTTACAAAGATGGGCGCATCAACGTCCAGCAGCTTCTGGACTTTCGCATAAGTATCCGGAAAAATCAGGGTCTCGACGGCGCCTTCCCAGTCCTCCAGCTGGATCACTGCCATCAGATCGCCCTTCTTCGTCCGCATGACACGTATCGAGGAAATCAGGCCGCCGACGGAAACCTCGGAACCCGATGGCTTTTCCGCGAGAGCGCCGGTTGTTGCATTGCCGTAGGTTTTGACTTCGTTCGTGTATTTGCGCAGCGGATGGCCGGTGATATAGAACCCGAGGGTCTCCTTTTCGTGCTTCAGTTTGAGACCTTCGGCCCATGGTTCGGCGGGATCGAGACTGAATTCCTCCTGTCCGCCGCCAAACATTGCGCCGAACAGGCCTCCCTGCCCCACTTCCTTCTCGCGCTGCTTTCTCTGGCCCCAGTCCATCGCTCGATCGACATTCGCATACAGCAGGGCGCGGTCGTTATCGACGCTGTCGAATGCTCCGGCCTTGATCAAACTTTCGACAACGCGCTTATTGACCAGGCGCAGATCGACGCGCTCGCAGAAATCGAAGAGCGATTTGAAGGGCTTGTTGGCAACCATCGATGTGATTGCGATTTCGCCCACGTTTTTGATGGCCGCGAGACCAAACCGAATGCCGCTCGGAGTGGGCGTGAAATTGACATCGCTGGAGTTGATATCCGGCGGCAGGATGGCGATGCCCATGTCGCGGCATTCGTTGATGTATTTGACGACCTTGTCCGTGTTGTTACGTTCCGACGTCAGCAACGCCGCCATGAAGTATTGCGGATGCTTCGCCTTCAGATAGGCCGTTCGATATGCGAGCACGGCATACGCGGCCGCATGCGACTTATTGAAGCCGTATCCGGCGAACTGTTCCATGAGATCGAAGATGCGCGTGATCTTCTTCTCGTCTTTAATACCTTTCGCTTTCGCTCCGGTCACGAATTTGTGGCGCTGCGCCGCCATTTCTTCGGCCTTCTTCTTGCCCATGGCGCGGCGCAGGAGATCGGCTTCACCAAGGGAGTAGCCGGCGAGGATATTCGCGAGCTGCATGACCTGTTCCTGGTACACGATCACGCCATAAGTTTCCTGCAGAACCGGCTTGGTTTCTGGCAGTTCGTATTCGACCTTTTTCGAGCCGTGCTTGCGTTTGATGAAATCGTCCACCATTCCGCCGCCGATCGGGCCTGGGCGGTACAGGGCGTTCAACGCGGTGAGGTGCTCGACGCTCGACGGCTTGAATTTGCGCAGGATATCCTTCATGCCCGAGCTTTCAAACTGGAACACGCCGTCGGTGAGTCCCGCGGAGAACAGCGCGTACGTCTGCTCGTCGTCGAGCGGGAGCGTGTCCATGTTCAGATCTATATTTTCGTGCTGCCTGAGCATCCGCAGAATATCGTCGATGATCGTCAACGTCGTCAGGGCCAGGAAATCCATTTTCAGAAGGCCCATCTTTTCGACGTCCGTCATCGGGTACATCGTCGTGATTTCATCCTTGCTCGACTTGTACAAAGGAACGAAGTCCGTAATCGGCTTGGGCGAAATCACAACGCCCGCCGCATGGGTCGAGGCATGCCGCGCAAGGCCTTCCAGACGCTGTGCGACTTCCATGAGCTCTTTGACTCTGGGATCGTTCTGAACCAGTGCCTTCAGGTCCGGATTCTGCGCCATCGCTTTGTCGAGCGTGATGTGCAGTTCGGCCGGGATCATCTTGGCGATCTTGTCGACTTCGGCGTACGGCATTTCCATTCCGCGGCCGGTGTCCTTGATCACGCCGCGGGCCGCCATCGTTCCGAAGGTGATGATCTGCGAAACATTCTCGCGGCCGTATTTTTTCGTCACGTAATCGATGACGGCGCCGCGGCGGTTCATGCAGAAGTCGATATCGATATCCGGCAGAGAAATACGTTCGGGATTCAGGAAACGCTCGAAGAGCAGGCCATACTGCAGCGGATCGATGTCGGTGATGCGCATGCAGTACGACACCAGGCTGCCCGCAGCCGAACCGCGGCCCGGGCCGACCGGAATATCGTTTTCGCGGGCGTAGCGGATCAGATCCCAGACGATGAGGAAGTAGCCCGGATATTTCATCTTCTGGATGATGTCGATTTCGCGCTCGAGGCGGGCCTCGTAATCCGCGAGAGAATTCTTCAAGGTGCCGTTGTCGGCCATAAGCTTCAGTTGCCTGAGGCGGTCTTCGTAGCCGTCGCGGACGACCTTGGCGAAGTAGGTGTCGATGGTATAGCCCGGTGGGACCCCGAATTCCGGGAATGGATTGTCGACCTTCTGAAGCTTCACGCTGCAGCGTTCCGCGATGGCGAGGCTTTGATCGAGGACGGACGGGATCTCGCCGAAGACCCGCTCCATGTCGTCGCGGTTCTTGAAATAGAACTGATCCGTGTAGAACTTCATGCGGTTCGGATCGTTCACCGTTTTGGCGGTCTGGATGCAAAGCAGGATGTCGTGCGCGCGGCAGTCGTCCTGGTGCATGTAGTGGCAGTCGTTGGTGGCCACGACTTTGATGCCGGTGCGCTCGCCGATTTTCAGCATGTCGGGAATGATCTTGCGCTGCTTCTCGAGACCGTGGTCATGGATCTCGAGAAAGAAACGGTCCTTCCCGAAAATGTCCTGGTATTCGGCGGCCGCTTTTTCAGCCTGCTCGACGCGGCCCGCAAGGACATTGGCAGAAACTTCGCCGTTCAGGCAGGCGGACAGCCCGATGAGTCCCTCGCTGTACTCGCGGAGAAGTTCTTTGTCGATCCGCGGCTTGTAGTAAAAGCCTTCGAGATAGCCCTTCGAAACAAGCTTGACCAGGTTCTGGTAGCCCTTGTCGTTCTCGCACAGCACGATGAGATGGTTCGGCCGGCCGCTTGCCGGATCACGATCGTGGCGGCTGGTCTTGGAGACATACATTTCGCAGCCAATGATCGGCTTGACGCCTGCCTTCTTCGCCGCTTCGTAAAACCCGATCGCCCCGAACAGGTTTCCGTGATCGGTCACCGCAACGGCCGGCATTTTGTATTTCGCCGCGGTCTGAGCCAGCGTGTCGTGATCGCAGGCGCCGTCGAGCAGGCTGAATCCGGAATGGAGATGCAGATGGACAAAAGATGAGGACATATTCAGTTGCAAGGGACCGGAACACAAAAGGCACA
>DASXLG010000396.1 GCA_036496425.1 Terriglobia bacterium
AGATCCAGACCCTACGGTAGTTGCTCCCCCCGCGGTGGCTCTTCACTTGATGCCGCGCCCAGTTTCTTCCCATCCACGCTGGCGCTGCTGGTATTCACGCGATTGCTTCCATCTTTCGATCGGCTGCCGGTGAAGCTTACGACCATGCCTACCTTCATCGTGTTGCGGGTCCAGCCTTCGCGCAGCAGAGCATTGGGACTGCCCATTTCCGCTCCCCAATTCACGAATTTTCCGGTCGCCTGATCCTGGACATTCACGTAGAACCAGACATGCGGATTGGTCCACTCGATCTTCGTGACGATACCGGTCAACTGTATCCGTTGTTTGCCGTCGAACTCCGCGGCGAACGAATGGTGCCCGAACAGGGGTGCCGCCGCACACAGCAGCAAGATACCCAAAAGAAGCACAGCTGTTTGTGTTTTCATCCCGCCTCCGATTTCGCGCCAGTATAGTTGGTTTTCTGCCTTCCACCAAAGAACGCGGTCGACAGAGGCGAAAATCTTCCGCGGCTCCAGCGTGAATTTTGGTGTCCTTCCCCATTTTCAACCGTCGACATTAATAGGGGGATTTCCATGAACATTAATGAAATGAAGGGGAAGTTCAACGAACTAAAGGGCAATTTCAAACAAAAGTGGGGAGAACTCACGGACGACGACTGGACGCAGATCAGCGGCAGCAAAGACAAGCTGCTCGGCATTCTTCAGCAGAAATACGGCCGCAGCAAAGAGCAGGCGCAGCGCGAAATCGATGAATTTTCAAGAGAGGATAAGGAACGCAAGGTTTCTTAGAAGGGGGGAATCATGAGTCGTAAGGTCAGGCAACACAAGGAGAATATGGAGGACCGGAATATGGAGACGATGTCCACCGAAGACATCGGTCAGACGACAAAAGAAACCCTCGATACGGTTGTCGGGAAGCTGAATGACAATAAACTTCTGATCGGAATTATCGGAGTCATCGCCGCCGCCGGTTGCGGCGCAGCCTACTATCTGTTCGCCACAGAATCCGGAAAGCGCCTGCGCAATGACATCCAGGACAAGTCATTGGATATGTATGACTTGATCTCAGAGCAGGCGGCAAATACGGTGGAACGTCTTCGTGGGGTCGCTCAGGATATGATGTCCGACAAGCAGATCGGACCTGAGTCGGGCAACATCCGCAAAGTTGCGTAGCCCTTGCTATTGCTCTAAGCGCAGGACGCGCTTTGCATTGTCGAGCATGATTTTCCGGACAACTGTCTCCGGAAAATGATGCTCGGCAAACTCTTTTTGCCACCGCTCGACCGTCAGCAATGGCCAGTCGCTTCCGAACAACATTTTGTCCTGAAGCAGCGTGCGCGCGTACTGAACGAAATTGGGCGGGAAATATTTCGGCGCCCAGCCCGACATATCCACGTTCACATTCGATTTGTGCATCGCAATCGCCAGTACTTCGTCCGACCACGGCCAGCCGGGATGCGCCGCAATGATGGTCAAGTCTGGAAAATCGGCGGCGACATCGTCGACATGCATCGGCTGTCCATATTTGAGCCGCAGTCCCATCCCACCCGGAGCGCCGGCGCCGATACCCGTTGTCCCCATGTGAAACAGAACGATAAGTCCGAGTTTTTGTGCGGCTTCGTAAATGGGATATACGCGCGGGTCGTTGGGAAAAAAACCCTGGAAAATCTGCTGGAATTTCAATCCGCGCAGCCCCAGATCCGCGATGCGATGCACCTCCTCGGCGGCCCACTTTCCCATGTAGGGATCGACCGCGCCGAAGCCGATGAAAACATCGTGATGAGCGCGAACGGCTTCGGCTAAGGATTCATTGGTTATCGGAGGCAGGCCGGTATTGGTGCGTGCATCCTTGCCGAGCAGGACGCACATCATGTTCCGGGCCCGGTACATGTCCGCCATTTCCTCGTAGGAAACGAATCCGCCGACCTCGGTTTTGAAATACTTCTTGGCGACGGCGACGTACTCGCCGTCGGATTTTTCGTGTTCCTTTGCATTCGGGTGCACGTGGCAGTCGATCGCGACAATGTGCCTGGGGATTTTTAGAGTTTCCATTAGAGAACGATCACCAAATCATCCGGGCTCTGCGCGTATAGCCGTTTCACTATCTCTGCCCGGCTTTCCAGAACTGCACGCTGATTGATATATCCCTTGTCCGTGATCTCTCCCGCATCGATCGACGGCGGCTCGTCCAGCAGGACGGCGCGCGCCGCATAAGTTGAGCTGCCGCCGCCTTCGGCGCGCAGCCGGATCATTCCTTCGCGCACCTGATTCCGGACGGTCTGATCGGTAGCACAGCAACCTGGGGCCGGAAAAATCAAAAACCCGACGTCATCGCAATCATGACCCGCAATAACAATGTCCTGTGCAACCGGAGCCATCGCGGCAATCGCCCTCATGCGCAGCGCTCCAACATGAACCCATGTCGCGCTGGTGAGCTTGAAGTCTTCCGCCAGACGCCCGGCGAATTCGATGCCTTGTGCCGGATCCTCAGGATCAGCGAACCGTCCGGCATCACCCATCTTGTAGAAGTTCTCTTCATCGAACGCGGCGGCGGTCAGATCGGGCCGCTTCCAGTAGCCCGGAGTGACGTTCGAGCCTCTGACGCGCAATTCGTATTTGCCGGTGTTGTCCACAGGCACCATTTTTAGCTCATAGCCGGGACTGGGCAGGCCGATGACACTGGTACGCCGCGATTCATAATGCACAATCGTCACCTGAGGCGCCGTTTCCGTCGAACCCCACCCCGACACCATGTGCATACGCCGCCCGGTTTCCTGAATCGAGAGTTGCTCGAGACGGTCCCAAACGTGTACCGGGAGCGCCGCTGCGGCATATAAGATCACGCGCAGCCGCGCAAAGAACGTGCGCCTCAGCTGAGCATCCTTTTCAAAGAACGGCAGCAGAGCGTCATATCCCCGCGGCGCATTCAGGCTGATCGTCGCGGAAACCTCGCGCAGATTCCGCACCGTCGTTTCGATCAAACCGGGAGCGGGTTTGCCCGCATCGATGTACATGGTGCCGGCGTGAGCCAGCACCATTCCGAAGTCATTGTTGCCGCCGAACGTGTGATTCCATGGCAGCCAGTCGACAAGCACCGGAGGCTCGTCGTCGAGAAACGGCCATGCCTGCGCCCGCGACTGGATATTCGAGCAGAGCATCCGCTGCGTATTGATGACCGCCTTGGGCTGTCCTGTCGATCCCGAGGTGAAGAGAAACTTTGCAATCGTTTCCGGGCCGATCGACGAGAAAATCCGCTGGACCAGCGCTTCGTCTGTCACTTGCGTCAGGCGGGCGATGTTGGCGGAAGTCACGAGCTCGAAACGGTGATGCCGGATGGATGTCAACGCGCGCTCGAACTGCTCCGGATGATCCACGAAGATAAGTCCGGGCTCGATGAGGTCGATGATTGTTCGGAGCTTCGCGAAGTCGCGCGACATCAGAGAATAGGCAGGAGAGATCGGCGCGACAGGCACTCCGATATGCATTGCGGCCAGAGCCATCAAGGCGTGGTCGATGGAGTTGTCCGAAAGAACAGCGACCGGCCGTTCAACCGAAACACCCTGTGATAAAAGCGCCGTCGCGATGCCGTACACCGTTTGTCGTGTCTCCCGCCAGGTGATCGTCCGCCAGCCTTCGCCGGCGCGCTCGGCAAGAAACACGGCGTCCGGTTTCTCCCTGGCCCAGCGCTCCAGGTATTCGCCGAGACAGCGCTCATAAGGCCTCAGCGGCTCCGGCGAGCAGAGAACCAGCGTGCCGTCGGTCCGGCGTTCGACGTCGACCCGCCGGGCGAGAAATTTGAGGGGAACACGATCGGCAGCGGTTTCCATATAATGAGAAACCGCATGGTATACCAAAACATTCTGCTTGCGACCAAGGACCGCATCTCTGTCCTGACCATCAACCGGCCGGACAAGCGCAACGCCTTGAATCAAGCCACTCGCGATGAAATTCTCCATGCTCTGGACAGCTTGAAAGCTTCGCCCGACTCGCGGGTTCTTGTCATCACGGGCGCCGGCGACAAGGCCTTTATTGCGGGCGCCGACATCGGGGAATTTGAAGGACAAACGCCGTTGACGCAGCGCGAAGCAATGAAAGAGCCGCGCATCTTCGATGCGATCGAAGGATTTCCGAAACCGGTGATCGCGATGATCAACGGCTTCTGCCTCGGCGGCGGTATGGAACTCGCTCTGGCCTGCGATCTGCGCGTCGCAAGCGATACCGCAAAGCTGGGCCAGCCTGAAATCAACCTCGGCATCATTCCCGGCGGCGGCGGGACGCAGCGCCTGACACGGCTGGTCGGTGAAGGAAAGAGCATGGAGTTGATACTGACCGGCGATCTGATCGATGCGGTGGAAGCGAAAGCGATCGGTCTCGTGAATGATGTCGTTCCCGCAGCGGACTTGCAGGCCCGCGCGATGGCGCTCGCCGGCCGTATCGCCGAGAAGAGCCCGATCGCGTTGCGCATGGCGAAAGAAGCGGTCAAAACCGCTGCTCGAATGAATCTCCGGGAGGGCCTGGACCGGGAAACCGATCTGTTCTCCCTGACGTTTGGCAGCGAAGACAAAGCGGAGGGAGTCCGGGCATTCCTGGAAAAACGGAAGCCCGACTTTAAGGGTCGATGAAGAGGGAACGGAACACAAGAGGCACAAGAGTGTCTTACAGCTTCTTGTGCTTTTTGTGCGTCTTGTGTTCCGTTCCCTGTCTCGCGCAGGATTCGACGACTGTCAAACTCTCGCGCTTCGAAATCGTTCGCGTAGATCAAGCCGACATCAACCGCGTGCCCAACGACCTGCGTTCCATTTTTGCGGATCCCGTTCCCGACTCGGAACCGGTAAGCGATCTCAGCGAGGCCACGAAGCGGGTCGGGTTCACCGCCCGTCTTCCGAAATCCGATAAACCTCCGCAGTTCGGAATCGTCGCTCCGGTCGGGGAGCAGTTGAAGATCAGTGTGAGTGAACTGCGAAAAGCGCTGCAGGATGCAAAGGCCGCCGACTTAATGGTTCCGGACTCGTGGGACGGCGTTACGATCGAGCTGCAGCAGCGTTCCGGCGTCTTCGCCGATTTCGGAAAATTCTTTCTGGTCCAGGCGCCGATCCTGACGCTTACCATGCGTTCGAGCTTTCCGCTGGATCAGTTCGTCGAGGTTCTCTGCCGTGTTCTCGGAATGGATGCGGCGCAGGCTCGATCCATACGCCAGACGTTTATGGCCATGCCAATGGCATTCTTCCCGGTTCCCCGGAAGTACGATATGGATGTTCATCAAGTCAAGCTGCGCGCCGGTTCCGGCACACTTTTCGAGAATGGCTCGAAACAGGGGGAAATGGCGCTGGCCTGGAGCGACGCGGATCGAAACTATTTCCTCTCCGGCCTGCTGACCGAAGCCGAAGCGATTGCCATCGCCGATTCAATTCAATAAAGGATTGTGATATTTTTCGCCGCGCCCCGAACGCCGGAACGCGGGCTAAAGCCCGCGACTACATGACCGTCTCGCCCTCACCGCGGCCGCTAACTCCTCAAGCAGCGGCACACTCTCCTCCCAGCCGATACACGCATCGGTGATGCTTTGCCCGTAAACCAGTTCTCTTCCGGGCACCAGATCCTGCCGGCCTGCCTTGAGATTGCTCTCGACCATGACACCCATGATCCGGGCATCTCCACCCATCATCTGGCCGGCAACTTCCCGGCCGACTTCAATCTGCCGCATGTAGTTTTTCTGGCTGTTCGAATGACTCAAATCGATCATCACCCGTTGAGTGAGGCCGGCGGCTCCCAGTTCCTTGCAGGCGCTGTCGACGCTCGATGCATCGTAGTTCGGTTGTTTGCCGCCGCGCAGGATGACGTGACAGTCCTCATTTCCCATGGTGGAGACGATCGCCGAGTGGCCTTCCTTAGTGACCGACAGGAAATGGTGCGGATGCTGAGACGTACGGATCGCGTCGACGGCGATGCGCAGATTTCCGTCGGTGCCGTTCTTAAAGCCGACCGCGCATGACAATCCCGACGCGAGTTCGCGGTGAATCTGGCTTTCCGTCGTGCGGGCGCCGATCGCGCCCCAGCTCACCAGATCGGCAATGTACTGCGGCGAGATGACGTCCAGATACTCCACGCCCGCAGGCATTCCCAATTCGTTCAATTCCATCAGGAGCTTCCGCCCGGTTCGCAAACCTTCATTGATCTGAAAGCTGCCGTCGAGACGGGGATCGTTGATCAGGCCCTTCCATCCGACCGTCGTTCGCGGTTTTTCAAAATAGACCCGCATGATGATGAGCAGATCTGTGGCGAGCCGGTCTTTCTGCGCTTTCAGCTTGTGCGCGTATTCGATCGCTGCCTTGGTGTCGTGAATGGAACAAGGTCCGATGATTACCAGCAGGCGATCGTCGGCGTGGTGCAAAATGCGATGAATCTGATGCCGGGACTCGTAGGTTACTTCTGCCGCCCGTTCCGTAAGAGGAAACTCGTCGCGAATGATCTCGGGTGCCAGGAGTTCTTTGATTTCCTTGATGCGAAGGTCATCTGTTCTATAAATATTTTTCTTACTCATCATTTCCGAAGGCCAGCAGCACATTTCCGAATCCGGAGGTGCCGGTGCCGTAACCCGATCCTATAAATACCATTCCGCCGGCGACGGTCGCGCCGGCCTGTCCCATGTTTCCGCCCTTGGCCGTCACACCATTGATGCTTTCGAACTCACGGTTGGTGTTGTACTGCCAGAGAAGGCGGCCGTCCGTGGTTGCGAATGCCCGGAGCATTCCATCCGAAAACCCGGCGAAAACCGCTCCGGGTATGGCCGTCGTCGCTGCGGGATTGCCTGGACCGTTTGCTGCCGCCTTTGCGGTCCAGGGCCTGGAACCGTCGGCGAGCTTGATGGCCGCCACGCCGCCGCCAGGCTGGTTCAGACCATAGTAAACGTTTTCGCCATCGGATGCTCCGCCGAACACGATCAGGCCTGCCGCGGAAGGCGGCCGTTCGGCAATATTGGTGCGCCAGACCACTTCGCCGTTCCTGTCGAGGTCCAGCGCGAGGGCGACTCCGCCTTTGCTCCCCGCGATAACGACGTCCTTGCCCCCCGGGAGCGTCTGCATGATGAGCGCGGAACCGCCGAAATCATAGTCGGGGCCGAGCTTGGCCGGACAGTTATCTCCGGGTTCGCCGGTGGCGCGGCAATTGTTGATGAAGACATCGCCTTTGAATTCCTGGTGCTGCCACAGGATTTTGCCCGTGTCCATATCCATGGCAATCACCGAGTCCGTGCCTTCGGTGGCAGGTTCGCTGACGCCATTGCCGGTGCCGACATAAATGCGATGCCGCTTGGGATCGACCGTCGGCGGATTCCAGACCGAGCCGCCGGCCGGTCCGTACAACGTCACGCCGTCTTTGTTTTTACCGCGCGGTTTCGGCTCTTCCTGAATGACGAAAGTCCGCCAGAGTTTTTTTCCTGTATTGGCATCAAGCGCGACCACGTGGCCTCGAAATGTACAGCACTCGTAGGTGAGGACGGCGCCGGTCGTGGTTTCCATTGCCGACATCGGCACGTAAATGCGGCCGTCGTAAACTGTGGCCGAGCCGGTGCTCTTGGCGCGCGGATGATCTCCGGCGCGGACTTTCCAGAGCAATTTTCCGGTCTGGGCGTCGAGCGCGTAGACCCGGGTCAGAACATCGACGAAGTACACGGCATACTTTGTGGCGCCCTGTCCTTTTATCGCCGCGATCGTGAGCGCGTTCCGGGTTCCCGAATCCGCGTGGAAAGCCCAGTGCACGCAGCCGGTTTTCGCGTCCAGGGAATAGATGTATCCGGCATCGCTGCCGAAAAACACGCGGCCGGACGCGATAGTCGGTTGAGAGTGCATCTCGGATGCTTTGGGGACGCCGAAAGCCCACTTCAACTTCAGGTTCGGGATCTGCGCGGGCGTCAGGCCGGCAGCGGCAGCCGTCTGGAAGCGTGTGTTTTTATCTCCCGGACTCCAGCCGTTCCACGACGCTCCGGCTGCGGGGTCCGCCAGCGGCGGATTGCTCCGGCAGGCGTTGGTCATCTTCTTGATGTCGCCGGCTTCGTCGCTGCCCATCGGCCGCGCTGCAAGAAACTCCGCGATCTGCCGCTTCTGGACGTCGGAGATTTGAGCCGCATGATCCTTCATCTTGCCGGTCGTCAGGGCGGCATAAATCTGCTCGGGAGAGTTTTGCTGAAGGTCCGTGATCGAAGGCGCTTTCTGGCCGTCGTGACAGGTCCCGCAGTTCTGCTGATAAATCGGCGGCCCGGCGCGAAATCCAGGCCGCGGCGTGGCGTTTTGCGCCTGCAACAGAGCGACGAATAGCAGAAGTTTCATGGTCTCCCTCCAGGAACCCGCTAGTTTAGCAACTGGAGACACATAAACGAAGGGACTCCGAATGGAGGTAATGTCCTAATTTTAATCAGTTGGAATAGTTGGAGTATTTTCTTCTCAGAGACCGGATGAGAGACCGCGCGAGCGTCCAGATGTCGCTCAAAAGAAGCCAAGCAAGGGGTTTCATACCTTTAAATCTTATCCCTTCCTCAAGCGTTTGCCGCACCCAGTCTGAGAGCCTCAGTCCAGCCCGTTCGGCCCTGGCTTCGTATTTCTGTTTTTTCGTCGTAATGAAAGATGTGGCGAGCTGCGGAGCCACGTAAAGAAATGTAAATCATCCTGGGACGTTGTATCGAGGCGTATCCCCCGGCGCGTATATAGCAGTGAAAGACGAGATACAGAGGCTGATCGCGGCCTAATACATTCTATAA
>DASXLG010000397.1 GCA_036496425.1 Terriglobia bacterium
AACGACTGCGGAACTCCGACTGGCACCGACATATCGGTTGGCGCAACCGTGGAAGCCGTTGCCGCAATCTGGAGACGCCGCTCGATCTCGCGAACATCATTGGTGTATTCATCCAGCCGCCTGCGATCGGAAGCACCGAAGGTTCCGCGAAGCCGGGAGAGCGAGTCCCCCAGCGAATCCAGGATGCTGCGATCCAACGACCGGCGTTCCGCGCGCTCCTCGACCGTTCCGCCGTCTCCGAACATCCGCTCGAAAACCACCTGAGGATTGAGTTCCATCGGCAAAGGGTCCGTCGGCGACGACCACGAAATCGTGTTCGTGTATACGCAGCTGTAACCCTCGCCGCAGTTGCTCGAGTTCGAGCCCGGATCTTCAACCGCGAACTGCATTGAAGGGAGCAGCGAGTTCTGACCGATCTTCTGTGCGATTATCTGATCGATCGTTGTTCCCGCATACACGTCCGCACCGACGGTCTTCCTGGGTTTGTTCGCGCACAGGAACGCGGCCGCAACCCAATGGTCGGCGCCTGTTACTCCAGGAGGCGGTTCGGCCGACCTGGAATGCAGTCCGCTGAGGATCGTGACGTCTTTGAAGGGCTCCAGCGGTTTATAGATAAAAGGGAATTCAAACCCCGCACCTTCCTTACTCGGTATCCAATAACCAGGAGCCATGCCGTGCGGCGCAAAAACGCCGACAAACCGGGGAACTCCCGCCGCCGCGGTCTGTGCTGCCGCCGTCGCCGCTGGCACCATGGCCTCCAGGAAAGGCAGTGCGAGCGCCGCTCCCGCACCTCGCAAAACCGAGCGTCTTGAAATATGCTTTTTTGTAATAAACATCGAATTTTGCCCCTGTGTGTTAGTTAGTCCAGTGTGTTAGTTAGCACTGTCCAATTCCTTCATGTTCATCCGGAACGCCGGACTTCGAACGATACCCTGCACGATCGAAGAGAACTTATATTTGCCGGGAGCCGAGTCGTGCACGATCGATCGTACCAGCGGCATGTCCTGATACTCCACGCCGCGGCCCAACCCGTAGATCAGGAGCTTTTCGGTCACGACGCGCACGAACTGATCTGAATACCGGACCATCACGTTACGCAGACTGGCAACGCCATCGAGCTTCGTTCCGTCGACGAGGACGCCAGTAGCATCGATCGGAGCCCCCTCGTCTTGCGTGCGCCATGCCGCGACGGCATCGAAATTCTCGAGCGCAAGCCCAATCGGTTCGAATATCCGATGGCAGCTTGCACAAGTTGGATTGCTGTGATGGGCTTCCATCCTCTGGCGCATGGTGGGTGTTTTCAAATTTCCCGTAGAATCCGCAGCCTGCTCTTTAATCGCCGGCACATTCGGCGGCGGATCGGGCGGACTCACGCCAAGGAACGTCTGGAGGAACCATTTGCCGCGGGCCACCGGCGATGTCCGGGCGGGCTGCGACGTCACCGTCAACAGAGCTCCCTTGCCGAGCAGGCCCCGACGCATGTCGAGGTCCGGCGTCAGAGTTATGCGGCGGAACTGCGGACCATACAGGTTCGGAATGCCGTAGTGCCTCGCAAGACGTTCATTGACGAAGGTGTAATCCGCCGTCAACAGGTCCAGAACGCTCCGGTCTTCGTGGACAATGCTGTCGAAGAACAGTTCGATCTCTGTCTGGAATGCAAGACGGAGATTGTCATCGTAGTCCGGGAATATATTGACCACCGGTTCCATGGTCTTCAACGAACGAACGCTCAACCACTGGCCGGTAAAGTTCCGGATCAGGGCTTCGGACTTCGGATCCGCGAGCATCCGTTTGACCTGCTGATCGAGTACGGCTTGATTTTGGAGTTTGCCCTGGACCGCCAGATCGATCAGTTGATCGTCAGGAACGCTGCTCCACAGGAAGAAGGACAGGCGCGATGCCAGTTCGAGATCGGAGAGGCGATAGGATCTGCCGACGCCGGCGCCAACAGGTTCGCGTTCGCCACGGTACACAAATTCCGGATCCGCGAGAATGCGCTGCAGCGCCACTTCGATTCCCTTATCGAACGAGCCGCCGTTCTTTCGGCCCTCCAGATAAAAGGTCGTCAACGATTCCAGGTCCGCCGGAGTCGAAGGGCGGCGGAACGCGTGCTTCACCAGCGTTGAAATAATCGTGCGCGCGCATTGCGATTCCTCACGAACGCTTGCCGGCCGGCAAACGAAAATCTTGTTCCGGCTGGCTGTATCCGTTACTCCCGTCACCCGGTAGGGACCTTCGATAATGACTTGGCCGACGTGCGGGTAGAACTGGAATCCCGGGATGCTGCCCGGAGCGTTCATCGTGCGCTCGAACGGTTTATTCAACTCGCTTCCCGGAATGTCGTTCGTGACACGGAAGGTAACGCTGACAGTATGCAGTCCTGCCTTGATCGCCACTTTTGGCGTGGCCGCGCCCTTACCTCGGGTGGTGGCGATTTCTTTGTCCCAGTCGAATGAATTCACACGTGCGGAATCGACGAAAACATCAAGCCGCTCCCCGGTAATTCCGCCGAGTACGCCCTGGCTATAGCCCGTGATGGCTTTGACAGTGAAGGCATATTCACCGTCGGCAGGAAACTGATACGGGATAAGAATACCTCCACGGGTTCCACGCGGCATTCCATCAACGTGATAATTCTGAGCAGTATCCGCCGGCACATCAAATACGGCCTGTGTGGCCGAGGAGACATCGCCGATCGCAAGACGGCTGATCTTTCCGGAAGCGGACAGATACGCCTCCATCAATGCCGGCGACATTTTCAACGCTCCGGCAATATTGTCGAATCCGCGCGTGGAATCGTCGGACGGAAGGAATTTTGCGGCGTCAACCTCAAGCCCGATAACGTCGCGAATCGCGTTGGCATATTCCCCGCGATTCAAACGATGCAGGCCCGGCGGCGGCAGAGCCACGTGCGCGGTGCGATCGAGTTCCTTCTCCATGGACTGGATGAACGTTTCAAGCGCGGCCGGATCCGGCCGTTTCATCCCCGTCGGAGGCATCATTCCCGCGCGAAGCTTTCGCACGATCTTTTCGCCGACCTCGGCATGATCGCCAAGATGGGTAAAGTCGAACTGATCCAGCATCAGATTCGCGGTTTTCGAACGTGTGTTGTGACATGTCACACAGTACTGATCGACAAGCGCGCGCTGCATTGCGGCATCAGGTGCAGCGACTCCCGCCCCCTTTGTTGGCGCAGCCTGACCTGGCGCCGCTTTTTGCGATGCCGAAAAGAAGAGAATCGGCAGGATTGCCGCACAACCGAATGCAAGTAGTTTCAAGATTGCCCTCCGAACTTCAGCCGACTCTCGAATTATTGCTTAATGACCTTGAATTATCCGCAAGCGTAGCCCACCGCGAAGCTCCCGTCCATCAAAACTTGCATATCAGACCCTTGCGGCCCGATGAGCGGAAGTATATACTCCCGCCACTTGTCAGTCCTGACAGTGAATGAGGAGGATATATAAGGATGTCGCGGACCGTATTTCATTGGTTGGCTGCCGGAGTGGGGTTGCTGATAGCGGCCACACCCGTACTGGCGCAATTCCACAGCATGACTGCAAAATTCGATCCAAGCAAAGCGAGGACGCTGAACGGGATTGTGACCAAGCTGGATTGGGCAAATCCGCACGTCCACATCCTCATGGACGTGTCCGAGGGAAAGACTGTCACAAGCTGGGCAGTCGAGTTGGAAGACACCATAGACCTCGAGAGGAGCGGTTGGACCTTCAACACGTTGAAGCCCGGTGACCTGGTTACCGTGAAAGGCATGACCTCCAGGGATGGGAGCCCGCAGATCTGGGGAGACTCGGTTGTTCTGACCGCCAGCGGCAAGCGAGTTCTGGAGATGTCGGCAGCCGCGAAGGCGGCATTGGTGCCGACGCCAAACCTGCCCAGCCGCCCGGCCCCGCGCTGGCCAGACGGCAAGCCCAACCTGGGTCCGCTCCCGGGCGAGAAGGGATACTGGGGAAAGCCCAGTGCCACGTCGTTGATGGAGACTGGCGTCAACGTCCAGGTGGATGCGGGCGGCCTCTTGCGCAACATCGCGGATGCGGACAAAGTGGCTCCCTTTCAGAAGTGGGCCAGAGACCTTTACGAATACCGGCAGCGCAATTTCCTGAGAGACGACCCGATGTTTCTGGATTGCAAACCGCCCAGCGCCATCCGCGAGTTTCAAATGCCTTACGGAGTTCAATTCCTCGAGGAAAAAGACCACGGGCGCATTTTCCTGATCGAGGGTGGTGGGAACCACGTCTGGCATTTCATTTACACGGATGGCCGCCCTCAAACAGGCGACCTGCGCGGTAATAACGACAATCCACTGTACTACGGCAATGCCAGAGGAACGTGGCAGGGAGATACATTGGTTGTCGATTCGAAGAGTTTCAACGAGCAGTTCTGGATCAGCAATGGCGGGCTGCCCAGTACCAATCAGCTTCACATCGTGGAACGCTTTACTCGTACCGATTTCAATACGTTGAAATATGAGGTCACGATCGACGATCCGGGCGCCTATACCAGAACATGGTCCGCCGGCTGGAACCTTCAGTGGGTTCCCGAAGACCTGCCGGTCTTCTATTGCCAGGACAACAGACCGTAATCGTTTAGGAGGAAGAAATGTCTGCGAGGTTGCTTCGTTTTATTTGTCTGTTGTCCTGTTTATTATTTGCGGCATTGGTGTTTGCCCAGGAAGGACATCCTGTCAGGGGCACATGGGTCGGTGACTGGAGCCCGACCCCGGCACAGCGGAACCACCTGGTTGTCTTTATGGATTATGACGGCAAGAATATAACCGGTGTTGTGAACCCCGGTCCCAACGCCATTCCTATAACGCTGGCGCGACTCGACATAACGCCGGGAGGTCCGCCGGCCGGGCGGGGGCAACCGCCGCCGGCATTACCTATATTCAAGGTACACATCGAAGCCGCTGCAAAGGATGCGAAAGGCAATCCGATGAAGATCGTCGCCGATGGCACAATTCAGAACCTTGCCCTGCCGAACCGTGCGATTGCAGGGGTCTGGAGTCAAACCTCGGGCGGCAACACTGTAAAAGGCGAGTTCAACATTCACCGCCAGTAGGTGGGAAATCGGTTGACACGAATGGTTCGTCATATAGAGTTATATTTCAAATCGGCAAAGATAACGATCGGGAGGTCATCGTGCGATATCGTCTAATTTCTTTGGCAGCTGCAGCTGCCTTGGTGCTTTTGCCTGGGCTCGCTCACCAAACCTTCGGCCAAGGCCAGAATGGCGGGCAAGGAAGCGGCCGAGGACGTGGACGGGGGTCGGCCGCGGCACCCGCAAAGCCGACACCACGAAACCCGGATGGCACAGTGATCTGGGGAGCTGTCCCCGGCGAAAAAGGCCTGTGGAACGTGGCTGGTGGAACCTTTGCAGCTCCGGACCCGGCGCCTGGAGCCACGCCTGCCGCAAACGCATTTCCAGGAAAACCCACGCTGAGCCAGGTTCCATTCCAGCCCTGGGCACGGGCCGTCTACGACTATCGCCAGCAAAACCAGCTTGAACCCTACACCCGGTGCAAGCCATCTGGAGGATTCCGGCAGGTCGCGACCGCTTACGGGACTCAGTTTGAGTATTTTCCTGAACTCAAGCAGTTCTTTATCTTCCAGACGGGTGGCTCGCATAGCTACCGCACCATTTACATGGATGGCCGGTCTCATCCAAAGAATCTGGCGCCCAGCTATTACGGAGACAATATAGGTCACTTCGAAGGCGATACGCTGGTGGTAGACACGGTCGGATACAACGAAAGAATGTGGATCTCCAATCTGGAAGGTATGCCCTTCACCGGACAGCTTCACACGATTGAACGCTTTACGCGCATTAACTCCAACCAGATCAAATACGAAATGACGATCGATGATCCGGGCGCCTACACGAGGACATGGACGACCGGCTGGTACATCAACTGGAGCCCCGGCGTCGAGAGTTTTGAATTCGTCTGCCAGGACGGCAACCAGGCCTTTGACCTCATGGTCGGATCCCTGGAGCATGTCGACCGCAGCAGTCTCTTCGTTCCCTAATTCCTCAGAGGAGCCGGCGAAGCCTCAGCCGGCTCCTTGTCACGCCTTCTTTTGCCTGATAACAAACCTCGAATAAGCGATTCCCACTGATCAATTCACATTGCCCCAATCTCCCTGTAACCGTATAACCGTTCTGGCAAATTTCTAGTCGTGTAGTCGCTATCGATCAGGGACGAGGTGAAAAATTGGGGCGATGGGAAGTGTTTAATGGGAATCGCTTATTCGAAGTTTGTTATCAGGGGACTTGGAAGCTTCGGTCCCCCACAGGAGCGTTCGTTTAAAGCTTTTCCAGGATTTGTCTGAAGCCGGCGCGCAATCTTCGGCGCTAATGAAGAATGACCAGTTGGTGCTTGCCAGAAGTGCGCGGCAGTAGGAACAGGATTTGGAACGGTACCCGATTGGTTGGTTATGGATAGCGTC
>DASXLG010000398.1 GCA_036496425.1 Terriglobia bacterium
CGCATCGATAACGATTTCGATGCACTGCGTTTCATGCCCCTCAGCCAGCTCGATGCGGTGGCGGACTCGTTCAATTGGGGCAGCACGTTCCTGCTGGGCGCCGAAGGAGCGCTGCTCGGAAGTGCAACGACCTTGGCCGAAGGTATTCCCGGCGCACAACTCGTGATTCCTTCATTGATCCTCACGGACGTGACTTCCTCGATGACGCTGCTCTCGCGTCATACCTGCCGGATCGCGACGGCATACGGATACTCATCGAAAAACCCCGAGAACCTTCCCCATCTGATGGCAGCGATGGCGCCTCAGACCGAGACCAGCGACGAAGGATATCTCGCCCTCAAAACCGCCGTGGTCACATCGATCCGCGAAACGGGCCAGTTCATGTCCCGCACCGCCGGCGTCGTCCTCGACCGGCAGCTGCTCGAGCGTGAAGCGCCCCAGATGATCCGCCTCATTACATACGTCGCGGACCGCCTGGGCATCGTGATCACGCAAAAGGAACTCGGCATTCTGGTGCCGATCGCCGGCGCCGTGCTCAACAGCAGCATCAACATCGCGTTCCAGCGCGTCGGGCATCAGACCGCGAAAGATTATTTCCGGCGCCTCCTGCTCGAAGAACGATACGGCGAGGAACTCGTCAGCTATGCCATCCAGCAGGAAATCGCCGCGCTGAAAAACCAGAATTAGTCATAATCATCCGCGTTATCTGCGGTTAAAAATACGGAAGGATCTATGCTTCCAATTCTCGTGATCCTGCTCCTGATTTTGCTCAACGGCGTTTTCGTCATGGCGGAGATGGCCGTGGTGTCGGCCCGCAAACCACGCCTCCAGCAATTCGCAAATGAAGGCAGCCGCGGCGCGCAGACTGCGCTCAACCTGGCGACGCATCCCGACAGGTTTCTGGCGACCACGCAAATCGGCATCACACTGATCGCGATTCTGACCGGCGCGGTGGGAGAGCGCACCTTGACGGAACGTCTTTCTCTCAAACTCGAGCGGTTCCCCCAACTCCAGAGCTACAGCGGAACGGTTGCCTTCGCGGTCGTCGTGGTTGGGATCACATACATTTCGCTGGTGGTCGGCGAGTTACTCCCCAAGCGGTTCGCGCTCCATAATCCGGAAAGGATTGCCTCGGCCATGTCGGGCCTGACGAGTTTTATGTCCCGCCTGTGCGCACCGCTCGTGTGGTTGATCAACGGATCCACGAACCTCATCATCGGCATTCTGGGTCTGCAGCCGTCCGCTGACCCGCCGGTCACCGAGGAAGAGATCAAAGTCATGATGGAGCAAGGCACCGAGGCGGGGGTGTTCGAGGAGGCCGAACACGACATTGTGAAAAGCATCTTCAAGCTCGGCGACCGCGCCGTCAGCGCCCTCATGAAACCTCGCCGCGAAGTGGTCTGGCTTGATACCGAGGACCCTTTTCCGGAGAATCAGAAGAAGCTCGCGTCATCTTTATATTCTCGCTTTCCCGTAGCTCATGGCAGCCTCGACAATGTCCTCGGCGTCGTTCAAACCAAGGACCTGCTGACACGATGCCTTGCGGGCTCCAAGATGGATTTCAAAGGCAACCTGCGGACACCGCTATTCGTCCCCGAAAATCTGCCCGCGCTGCGCCTCCTGGAAATGTTCAAGAAGTCCCGCACGCACATGGCGCTCGTGGTCGATGAATACGGCGGAATTGAAGGCCTCATCACCCTGAACGACATTCTCGAAGATCTGGTCGGCGATGTGGCCGGTGTCGACCTGCCCGAAGAACGCCAGATCGTGAAGCGGCCCGACGGTTCCCTGCTCCTGGACGGCAAACTCCAGATCGACGATCTCAAGGAGGCTCTGCAGATTCCGGAGCTCCCTTCGGAGGAGTCCGGCAGCTATCAGACCCTCGGCGGTCTGGTGATGCTCCAGGTCGGGCGCGTCCCGGTCACTGGCGACAACTTTGAAATCGACGGACTCCGATTCGAAGTCGTCGACATGGATGGCAAGCGGGTGGACAAAGTCCTGGTCTCGAAATCGACGCCATCACCGACCGGCGAGCCGCCGCTTGCGTGAACTCGCCCGTTACCGAGCGTGCAACGGTTTGATTGCCGTCGCGCCTGACGACTAGGATTTTATCAAGGCACGACCCGCCCTCTCCCGCGGAGGCGGAAGAGGGCGAATCTGACGGACTACAGTGAGATGCGGGTTACCGAGTCGCTCCAGTCCGTATAGCCGGCCCGGCCCTGGGCACGCATCTGAAATGCATAGAGCGTGCCCGGCGTCAGACCAGTGACGGTGATGGAACGAATGGCCGTAACCGGAGACAACTCCGTCCACGATCCCGGCTTACCGTCTGCCCCCACTGCCGCATAGCGCGGTGTGTAGCTTACGGCTTTGCGAGCCGGTTTGCCCCGCATGATCATCTGACCGCTGTTCGGACCGTTCGTCAAAGTGAATGACGGCGGACCGGCAAGCGGCTGCGGAGCG
>DASXLG010000399.1 GCA_036496425.1 Terriglobia bacterium
AAACGGCCGGATTCGTCGAACGCGTAATCAAGGATTTCGGAGGCGTCGATGTTCTCATAAACGCTGCAGGCATCATTGCGAATGGCACGATCGAAAACACGACGCTTGCCGACTATGACCTGATGATGAACATCAACGTCCGGTCCATATTCCATCTGACGCAGCTTGCGTTGCCTTCGATCGTCGAACGCAAGGGAAACATTGTGAACGTTTCCAGCGTTACCGGTTTGCGCGCCTTCCCTGGCGTTCTCGCCTATTGCGTCAGTAAAGCTGCAATCGATCAGCTGACACGATGCGCAGCGCTGGAACTGGCGCCGAAGGGTGTTCGCGTAAATGCCGTCAATCCCGGCGTCGTGCGCACCAATCTGCACCGCAGCGCCGGCATGAACGACGACGCCTATGCCGCCTTTGTCGAGCGCAGCAAGACAACCCATCCTATCGGCCGGGTCGGTGAAGCCGAGGAAATTGCGGATCTGATTTTATTTCTGGCTTCATCAAAGGCGGGCTGGATCACCGGCGTGACGTATTCCATCGACGGAGGCCGTGCTCAAACCTGCGCACGATAGTTATCCTCGTGTCGGCAGCACGATAACTCTCCGCCACGGCACTTCGCCGTGGCTCTCGGATCCGAGTCCATGTTGCTCGATGAGCTGGTGTTGCAGGCGCCGGATGTGGGCGGATTGGGGCGCCAGCTCGATGGGTTTGCCGAACGACATGACTTTGTCCACCGCTTCGGTCACTTCGCTCAGAGCGGAATCTTCTTCCTGCTTTTGATCCTGTAATCCGAACGCGCCCATCAGGAACGCCTTCATCTGGCTGACGGTGTTGCTGCGGATGATCGCAACCTCCAGCCCATGCTCTTCGAGATCCTTTACAGTTCGTGGCTGGCGTTTTTCATGAGCTTTCAAGGTCAGGACGAGGTCGGCATCCTTCGGTGTCTTCGCGATTGTCGCCGACACCTGGAGATCATTGATCGCTCGCATCAGCCGGTCTTTGCTGACGCCATACGGATAAATCCGAATCGTCTTGCGCCCATCGGAAGCGGGCTCTACAGGTTCCCGCTCCTTCCGGCGGCGCCGCGGTTCTTCGACGACCACGGAGGCTGTGGCTTCTTCGACGACTTCGTAACCGACGTCCTTGCGCATGCGAACTTCGGGGCGCGTCGACTTGCCGCGCAGGAAGGTATCCACGACCGAAGCGGTATCGTGATAAACGGCAAATTCATCGCGATTACGAATTTCGACCAGCGTGTCGAATGTCGGCGGCGCTTTTCTTTCGAGCACGGTTTTCTGTGTGCCTCTGCGCCTCGCCTCCTCGTCGCTGAGAGTCACCGCGTGAATTCCTCCGAGCAGGTCCGAAAGCGTGGGATTCATCAACAGATTATCGAGGGTGCGCCCGTGCGCCGTCGCGATCAACTGGACGCCTCGCTCGGCGATCGTTCGGGCCGCCTGAGCCTCGGCTTCAGTGCCGATCTCGTCGATGAGGATGACTTCAGGCATGTGATTCTCAACCGCCTCGATCATGACGGCATGCTGCAGGTCGGGCCGCGGCACCTGCATTCTGCGGCTGGCGCCGATACCGGGATGAGCGATGTCACCGTCTCCGCCGATCTCGTTCGAGGTATCGACGATGATCACGCGCTTTAAAAGCTCGGTAGAAAGAACCCGGGCGCCCTCGCGCAACAGAGTCGTTTTACCGACGCCGGGGCGTCCCAGCAGCAGCAGGCTTTTGCCGGATTCGATCACATCACGAAGAATATCGACCGTCCCGAAGACAGCCCTGCCGACGCGGCAAGTCAGGCCGACCACCGTTTCGCGGCGGTTGCGAATGGCCGATATCCGGTGCAATGTGCGCTCGATGCCGGCGCGGTTATCCAGCGTGAATGAGCCGACACGATGGGTGACGTAATCGATGTCTTCGCGGGTAATGGTGGAGTCGCTCAGGTTGATCGCACGGCTGGGAAACCGGCCTTCCGGCTGGCGGCCGAGGTCCATGACAACCTCGATGAGGTTCTTCAGATCGGCCTGACGATGCAGCGCGTCTTTAATATACGGCGGCATCACACGCAGGAGCAGTTCCAGATCGTCAGTGATTTCCTTACTGGGCAATTCACCTCTCCACGACAAGGTAGAATCTGCTACCCTGGACACATGGTAGTGGAATTACGACAGGATCAGGATCTCGAACAGCTCGTAGAACGATCCAAAAGCGATCCCGTTTTCATTTTCAAGCATAGCACGCAGTGTTCGATCAGCGGACACATCTACCAGGACTTCAGCACCTTTGCCGGGGATCATCCGGAGCTGGAATCCGCTATCGTTCTCGTGATCGAAAACCGGAACTTATCCAAGGCCGTCGAGCGGCGTTTTGGAATCCGCCATGAATCTCCGCAAGCGCTCCTCATCAAAGACGGACACGCCGTCTGGCATGCATCCCACTGGTCCATTACGACCGATTCTCTCGATGATGCCCTGAGGTCGTATGCCCAATCGGCTCATCAACGAAACTAGTCCTTACCTGCTGCAGCACGCTCACAATCCGGTGGACTGGTACGCCTGGAATTCCGAGGCCCTGGAACGCGCCGCAAAGGAAGACAAGCTGATTCTCCTGAGTATCGGCTATTCGGCGTGTCACTGGTGCCACGTGATGGAGCACGAGTCGTTCGAGAATCCCGCAACCGCAAAACTCATGAACGACAACTTCATCAGTATTAAAGTCGATCGCGAAGAACGGCCGGACCTCGATCAAATCTATATGACCGCCGTTCAGATGATGTCGGGGAGCGGCGGTTGGCCGATGACGGTATTCCTGCTTCCGTCGGGTGAGCCGATTTTCGGCGGCACCTATTTTCCGCCGGACGATCGCTATGGGCGGCCCGGTTTTCCGCGCCTCCTGCAGACGATCGCGGACGCCTGGCGCACGCGCAAAAGCGAGATTGTTCAAAACGCTCAGGGATTCCGTGAACAACTGGCGAGACAGGCTTTCAAGAGATCCGAAAGTGAAACAATCGACCTGTCGATTCTGGATAACGCATGCCGCGCGCTTGCCAGCCGGTTCGATTCGCGTGAAGGCGGTTTCGGCGGCGCGCCGAAATTTCCGCCGTCCATGAGCATCGATTTTCTGCTGCGCTATCACCATCGGACTCAGGACGACCATGCGCTGCACATGGCCATGCTGACGCTCGACAAAATGGCATATGGCGGCATGTACGATCAGGCCGGCGGCGGTTTCCATCGATATTCGACGGATGATCACTGGCTCGTCCCTCACTTTGAGAAGATGCTCTACGACAATGCGCTCCTCGCCAGGACATATACGGACGCCTACCGCGCCACAGGAAAGCCGCTTTACCGGCGCATCGCTGAAGAAACTCTGGACTTCATTGTCCGCGAGATGCGCGATGCCGGCGGCGCATTCTATTCGACACTCGATGCGGACAGTGAAGGTGTCGAGGGAAAGTATTACGTCTGGGGCTGTGACGAATTCCGCCAGGTCGTGGGACCCGATGCGGATGCCATCGCGGACCACTTCGATGTGACGGGGCCCGGCAACTGGGAGCACACCAATATCCTGCACGTCCGGGAAGAGCCCGATTCCTCACTTGAAGAGAAGATCAAAGCCGCAAAACACAAGCTCTACGCCGCGCGAAATCAACGGATCAGACCAGCACGTGACGAGAAGGTTTTGACCGACTGGAACGGTCTGATGCTTCGCGCGTTCGCGGAAGCGGCGGCGTACCTTGGCCGCGCCGACTACCGTTCGGTTGCGGAATCGAATGCGGATTTTCTTCTGGGCACGATGTGGGATGGAAAACGCCTGCTGCACAGTTTCAAGGACGGCCGCGCTCGTTTTAACGGATACCTTGACGACTATGCCAACCTGGCGGACGGCCTGTTTGCGCTCTTCGAGCTGACGTTCGAAACGAAATGGCTCACTGCCGCCGTTGAGATTGCAGACCGCATGATCGAGCAGTTCGCGGATCCAGACGGCGGTTTTTATTTCACGGGTCATGATCACGAAGCGCTCCTGACCCGCACAAAAGATTTCTTCGACAATGCCACGCCGTCCGGGAATTCCGTGGCAGCCGATGTGCTGACTCGCATGGCACAGATCCTCGAACGGCAGGACTACCGCAAGAAGGCAGAAGATGTTTTCTTAACGGCCGCCGGCCTGTTGCAGCAGTATGCGTCGGGTTTCGGCCGCATGCTCGCGGCGGTCGACTTCTACATCGGCCCGACAAAAGAGATCGCGCTCGTGGGTCCCCCGGACTCATTTCTACAAGCCCTTCGTAGTCAATATCTTCCCAGGGCTGTCGTCGCCGGAGGCGGGGATTCATCGATCGCGATTCTGCGGAATCGGAGCCTGATCGGCGGAAAGCCGACGGCGTATGTATGTGAAAACCGTGCCTGCAAACAGCCGGTAACCGAGGTCGCCGCCTTTAAAGCGCAGCTGTAGTAAGATAGCCGCATGTTGGCCCTCGCTCTATCCCTCTTCCTCGGTTTTTTCCAGACCGCGCAGACGGGAACCGTGGCCGGACTGATAAAGCTCCCAAACCAATCGGCTCCTTCGCAGGCGGCTCACATCATCCTGCTTCCGCCGAAGTACACCGAGATGTGGAACAAACAGGTACAGCAACGGCTCGATAACTACTGGGAGATCTTCAAGCCTGAACTGGCGGTCCACAAGGAACACATCGAGGATATCTATCGCATGGTTCATATGGAAGCCTTCCGGCAGGTGACATCGGCCATGCGGCGGGAGCTCGGCGAGAACGCCTCCAGATACATGAAGGACGCTTCCGCGAACGGCCAGTTCGAATTCCGCGGAGTTCCGTTCGCAACCTACCAGGTTCTTGCGCAAACAACTTCCGCCGGGCAGGACATCGTCTGGTCGCGAACCATAGATGTCGACACCGACGTTCCGGTCTTCGTCGACCTCGGCAAACCCGTCTCTTAAACATGGAAAGCCGCATGCACGGCCCAGTGCATGAAGTCAAAGAAGGCGGCCTTAATATTCTGCTTTCTGCTCTATCTCGCTACCCGCCCTCGCGCGCTTGATGCACACCCGAACCAGGCCCATACCGTGCGAGGTGTGGTGATTACCACAGATGGAACAGTGGTACCGGAGTTCTCAGTGGTCGTCCGCCCCGTTGCAGATAAACCCGAACTGGTCGAGCGTAAGCATTTCAAGAACGGCGAGTTCACTATCGAAGGACTGACGGGCGACAAGTACGAGCTTCAGATCAATTCCCCGTCCTTCATCCCGGCAAGGGTCGATCTGGATCTCAAATCGAAGACTGCATTAATGGACCGCCGGATCATCATCCTCCATACCTTTCGAAATGAGCGCCGCCTGTCGCCCGGAGCAGTACAGAGGGTGTCGCTCCGCAAGCTTCAGGAGAAGATTCCGGAGGCGGCACACGAGGCGTATGGAAAGGGCGTTGAGCTCCACCGCGATGGAAAGCTCGAGGACGCCATGATGGAATACGGAAAAGCGCTGCGCTTTTATCCGAACTATGTCGAAGCCTTGAGCGACCTGGCGACGATCTTCCTGCTCTACAACCGGCCGGAATCCGCACTGACGTTCCTGCGCCGCGCGCAGGACCTGGACGGCACCAATCCTGTCATCAATCTGAATGTTGCGATTGCGCTCTCCGAGCAGGCAGATTACTCCGAAGCCATGAAGCTGCTGAAAAAGGTGATTCGCGATGATCCCGGCACGGCGCTCGCATACTTCTATGAAGGCCGGGTCTATCTGATGCAGAAAAAATACGGAGAAGCGCGGCAAGCCGCATTGAAAGCGGTCGACGTGGATCCTCAACTTCTGGATGCGTGGCTTCTGCTGGTCAATGCCAGCACTGAAGACAAGAAATACGACCAGGCCAGGAGCGCGCTGACGCACGTCCGCCAGGCGATCAACAACGGGAAAGTCGCAGCCTTTATCGACGAGCAGCTGTCAACGCTTGGGAGTTAGATGTTTAGCCGCAGATGACGCAGATGGGGCGCCTCAAAAGTTCTTCTTGCGCCCCATCTGCGTCATCCGCGTCATCTGCGGCTAACTAAACATTTCCGTAGACCGGAATCGCCGCACCGTGAATCAGCTTTGCCTCGTTGCTGCATAAAAACAGGATCACTGGAGCGATCTCTTCCGGCTTGGGCCAGCGGGTGAAGTCTGCGGTGGGCATGGCCTTTCGATTGGGTTCAGTGTCGATGATACTTGGCAGGATCGAATTGACGCGGACACCCGTGCCCTTGAGGTCCGCTGCCAGCGAATCGAGCATCGCAACCGCAGCGGCTTTCGACGCTGCATAGCCCGCGGCACCGCCCGGATGATCGATCGCCGCCTTTGCGGCAATGTTGACGACAGCGCCATGCCCCTGCCGGAGCATCACAGGAATGATCGCGCGGCACAGCCTGTAGCCCGCCATGAGATTGAGCGCCAGCATTCGTTCGAAGGCATTGGGATCTGCTTCCCACAGCTTGATCCCTCCGGCATACCCGCCGACTGTGTTCACGAGCGCATCGAGACCGGTTCGGCGCGCAAGAATATGGTCCAGCATCTGGCGGACGGAATTTTCATC
>DASXLG010000400.1 GCA_036496425.1 Terriglobia bacterium
GTGTTCGCTCAGTGTCCGGGGGTGTTGCGCCGAGGCGAGGACAGACAGCGCCCGATCGTAATAAACAGACAGCGCATCATAGGTGACGGAAGCAGGCCAGCCGAATTGGGCGAAGATCTCCGGGTCCGGCTTGATGGCAACATTCGCGTTGATCAGCGATGTACCCCCCAGACCAGAACCCTTGATCACCGAGATGTCGGGATAATTCAGCAGCTCAAAAAGCCCGAGCGGATTGAGGGTGCTGAGGGTGCTGCCGGCGACCTCGGCGAGTGTTTCAGGAAAGTCTTCCGGCTGCCATTCCTTGCCTCGCTCCAGAATGCACACCGAAGGTTTCGGGCTCAGGGCCGCAGAGGCCAGCCGCGCCGCAGCAATGGCGCCGCCGTACCCCGAGCCGATGATGACGAAATCATACTTGCTGCTGCGCTGTTCCCACGGCGTAGTAAGCATCGCCCATTCCGTCAGACGAGATCGCCGAGCAAATTGCTGAAATATGGGTTGAGGAGCCGGTTGCCGGGATCGTAGGTCTTGCGTGCGGCTGCAAACTTAGTCCAACGGTCTCCTAAAGCCTTTACGAGCTGGTCCCGGGTCAGGTACGGCGTTTGATTGAGCAAGGGAGTGGCGCCGTGGTCGCTGCAGAACTGATTGTATGCGAGAAGGAAATCGGGCCAGCCGGGGTTTCCGGTCGACACCGGATCGATCGTCATGACATTGCCGTTGTAGGAATAGGAAAACAGCGACTGCTGATCCTGAAGGATACGGTAACCCACATGAATCATGTCGGTCCGGTACTGGTGCTGCTGGTCGTACTGCTTGCAGAACTGCGAATACTGCGGCAGGATCGAAGGATACAGCTCTTCCGGAAACGCCCAAAGGCTGAACGTATAACGGCTGTCATTGGATACTTTGGGATAATGAATGATCTGGTCTGTGGCGATGGTATTGTCGCTGCAGATCAGATTCTCCAGCTTGAAACGCCACAGGGCTCCAAATCCATCGATAACCTTGTAGCGAGTGTCTCTGTCCGCGATGTCCCCTTCCACCTGAGCACAGAAGGCGGGTCCGGCGACCGCCCACATGTAGTTGCGCAGCGGCCAGACAACGCGGTTGGGAGCGCCGGTGGCCTCGGGGTTGTACTTGCGAAATTCGACCGTGACCAGATCCTGAAAGAAAAAAAAGTAGCACATCATCGAGTAACCCAGCGCCTTCAGGTCGGGAAGCTGCGCGATGAAATCCGTCAGGCTGAAGGTCTTGTGATGTACGGCCAGCGGAATGATCGGCCGGATCTTGTACGTGGCCTCCGTAACGATTCCAAACATGCCATAGCTTGAACGAACGAGCTGCATCAATTCGGGCTGGTCGTCGCTGACTTCGAGAATATCGCCGGAGGGCAGCACCATCCGGATGCGCGTAATGTAGGAACCCACCTGTCCGTACTCTCCAGGCATCGACGCGTCTTTGGTGCCCGCGGTGGCGGCGCTGCCGGCGGACAAGCTTCCGATCTCGGTGTTGACGTAAAACTGCAAGTTGTGTTTTTCGAGTTCCTGCGCAATATCGATCGCGATGGCGCCGGCCTGGACCGTGACCGTGTTTGGGCTGATGTCGAGGATCCGGTTCATATTCGACATTTCTATGAGAGTGCCCCCATCCGCAACGCCGCACGGCGGAGCGGAATGGTTGGAGCCTACAGCCCGCACCGGCGGAGGATAACTTGCCGGATTCGTCAGAATCGCGATGATGTCGCTTTCGCTTGCAGCCTGGACAACGACTTTCGGGTGAGAAACGACATCTCCAAACCAGTTCGTGACGGTGATTTCTGACATCCAACCTCCTCGCTGAATTTAACCTCCACACTTCGCCGCACGTGACACCGTGAATCAGTTGGTTTTACCGAGTTCGGAGCAGATAGTCGGATAAATATCGGTGGCCGCGCTCCTGCCGATAAAACAGTCCATATGTCCGTAGTTCGGGAATGTGATCCAGATGTAATTGTCCGATCCGTTCTTCTCGCACACATACTGGAACGTGTGGTGTGTTCCCTCGGGCAAGAACAACTGATTTTCCGCTCCCTGAATAAATGAGATCGGTATCTTCAGCTTTCCAACATTCGGCATGTACACGTCATTGCCCTGCTCATCCACGACCTGCCCCTTCTGGATCGTCGTCAGGATGTGGTTGAACGCCCGGATATTCGCCACCCCGAACATTTCAAACAACGCGGCGTGTGTCGCCGCGTTCAACTGGTCGTGCTTGTATACCTCCCCATAGATGATCCTCACCTGATGGCACACATTGCTGTTGCACAGCTCTTGCGGCGGAAACATCTGTATCACCACGTCGGCCAGGATGTTCCGCCAGTCGCTCGCAGGCAGGTCGGTGTCCACCGTCTTCTGGCCCAACGCCAGCAGGAATCCCGCCGCATGCATTCCCGCTTTGACCTGATTCAAGGTCGACGTTACGGGAAACAATCCCAGCTGAGAGCAGATCGCCTGTCTCACCCCTTCCAGTCCCGACATCATCGACATCAAGAAGGTCATCGACCCGACACAATGCACTACTACCTGCACCGTCGCGGCTCCCGATACTTCCCTCACCTTGGCGATCGCGGCCGGATAGTCTTTCCGCGCGATGTCGTCCAGCGAAAAGAGAGTCGACGCCGCCGGCAGGTCCGGACTGGCACGATAATCGAACAGCCACACGTCATAGCCGTTGGCGTAAAGATACTCCGCCAGATTGGTGTCCACGGTATCGGTCGCATACGACGACGCCGATGCGCCAAAACCTGGCGACAGCACCACCGGCCCCTTCTTCCCCCCGCAGTAACGCGTCAAGCGCAGCGTCACGTTATCGCTGGTGACCGGGTAATAGAGTTCCGGCGCATTCATCCGCAGGGAGCGCTTCTTCCGCAGCGGCGGCTTGGTCGAATCGATCTGATTCGGTTTCACAACGACGGGACCGTAGGTGTCAAACAACACCCCGGTGAAGAACTGCCCGAACTTTGCCAGCCACTGCAGGCGCTGCTGGTCGTCATCCACGTTCAGTACCTGCATGGTCTGCAGCTGGACCACAAAGTCCTGCGGCTGGATTATCAGAATGCCTTTCCCCAGTACCGGACTCGACGTACTGTCGCCGTCAAATAGCGTCACAAACAGCGTTGTCGTGTCCTTCCACAAATCGTCCGCCGTGTGATCGTTATGGATCAGTTTGATGCCACGGAAGTAGTAGGTCTTGCCCTCCTCCGACGCCAGCTTCAGCAGATAAATCATGTTGCGCGTTTCCACGGCCGAAGGATCTTCCACGAACAACTGGAACACTCCGTCGGATACCGTCATCGGTTCCGCCGACAGCGCCGGTGCGGTCACGGTACCAACCGCCTGGAATTGGTGTTGGGGATCGGTCAACATCAATTCCGCGTCCTCAGCCATCATCGTCAGCACAAACTGCATGGGCGAGTTATCCTGCTGGCCGCGATCGAAGCCCTTTTGGAAATCATCCTTGACCGCTGTCGAGAAGGATCCTTTCATCGTCTCGGTGAACTGTACTGCCGGTGTTAAGGCGGCGGGCTGCCGTTTCACCGGCGCAGCGGTGAAACCGTAGTCGATATTCCAGCCGCGGTCCGCCGCCAGCAGGGCACAGTTGCGCTCGGCGATGGCGGATATCGTCAGCAGCGGATTGATCCCCAAAGGCATTGGAATTATCGAGCCGTCCGACACCAGTAAACCGTCGTAAACCGCACCGTCCGCAGCACCCGAAAAGACCTGGCCTTTGTGATTGACCACGCCTTGATCGGCGCTCTCGGCCATGACGCAACCGCCAAGGGGATGCACCGAGGTCAGGTTCTGATTGGTCAGCTTGCTCGGATTGGCCACGTAGACGCCGCCTAAGCCTTTTGTCGCATCCAGCAGCCGCTGCTTGATTTGCTGGAAAATGGGCTGGCCTCCGACGCCGGGCCAGTCCACACGGAGCCGGTCGTCGGCCAGCAGCATTTGTCCTCCATCGTTGTCGTGCGCCATGACCAGATACGTCTGGGTATTCCTCGTCGCGCCCGCATATGGCCCATCCACCAATGTCTCCAGTTCCCTTCCCTTCTCCGCCACCGCATCCGCAAGATTTGTGCTGAGATCCTTCCCCATGAGCACAGCGGCGCTGGACAGGGTCAGCGGCATGAAATCAGCCACGCCCCCCGGGACGGAGCCTTCCTCGATCACGATTCCATCCTGCACTTGCGGTGTGTTGCGCAGATCGATAATGCCTGTAATACAAGGCCCGACGGGTTCCCGATCGGCCGGATTGTTCGCGCCGAATCCCATACCGTTGATTTCCGTCTCAGTGTTGTAGCTGAAACACAAAACATCCCCATTCCCCGTGAATCGAGAGCCGATGTTGTTCGAAAGCTGCAGTCCGGCGGCTTTCGAGCGAAGGAGAATTTCCGTAGATCCGAGCGTACCGGCTGCGAGTACCACGATGTCGGCAGTGATGAACATCGCCGGGCCGTCAAACTGTTCCTGTCCCGACTCCACCAACTGATAGTGAACAAGCCACTGGTCGTTCTTACGCTCCAGAAAACGAACGCAAACCTCAGTGTAAATTTCGGCTCCGTGATTCCAGGCATCCGGAAGGTAATTCATCAGCGTCGTGTTCTTTGCGCCGTAGTTGCAACCGGTGACACAGTCGCCGCAGCCGACGCAGGCATGCTGCTCGACGCCGAACGCATTCACCTTGTCTTCAAAAGTGACGTTGATCGGCAAGCGATAAAAGTTCCCGTTCACGCTCTTGGCCGATGTATCCAACGCCTGCAGTTTTCGGAGGGCGGGAAAGTGATCGGGGTATGGACTCGGTGTGAGCATTTGCGTGGCGCGCGTGTACCCGTCGGCCAGGCGCGTGGCCGTATCGCTGCGGAATGCGGCCGGCCAGCGCGCATCATCGAACACGCGCGGGTCCGGATGGGCCGCGACATTCGCATTGATCAATGAGGTACCGCCGAGGCCGCAACCGACGAGTACATTGATATCTTGATTGATGCGGAGATCGAGTAAAGCCGCGCGCGAACCTATATGACCGCCGGGAGAATCCAGCTGGATCTCGCGCAGCACTTCAGCCGGCGTGTCGGGATATTCGCCCGGAATATATTCGCGGCCGCGTTCCAGAATGCAAACGTCCTTACCGGCGCGCGACAAACGAGATGCCGAGATCCCGCCGCCGTAACCGGAACCGACGACCACAACGGTGTAATGGTTCTTGAGCTGTTGAACTGGGGTAGAGAGACGCTGCATCGATGACCTCCGGAAGCGATTCGAATCCTTCCAGTTAAGCCACCCGTCCTGGGCAGCGTCAGATCCTGCGGGGACCGTAGAATATTCGCGGGTTGAAGCCAAGTCAATGCCGAATGACCTTGAACTCGTCGGTATATTGTCGATTCCCAACCAACTCTCTCCTGGCCATTTCGATTTCCCGTTCATCAAGAAGTTATCAGCTATTTGATGTACGTGAAACCAGGGCAAGGTCAGTTTTGGAATGGAAAGCGCAATACTGGTTGGTTGGTGAGCCGGTGTCTGCTAACATCTGTGGCCATTGATCGCATTGCAATCTAACGGGCCTGGGCAACCTGATGGTTCAACATGATGCGGATGGCCAGATCGTAGTTCTGGGCGTCATTGCGCTTTTCGTGTGGGGCGCGTGGCCCACGAGTATTTGGGTTGCAGTATTTTTTGGAGTCGCCTGCTGTTTTCACTGGCTTGCTCGTCAAGCGACAATTCATACCACATCCGAGCTGTTCTCTTGGAGAAAACTGTTTGCCGCGCTACGTGACACTGCCCTAGGGTGACTGCGAGTGTGTCTCTCCTCGCCCTTATTCAAATCCTCGTAGAATTGAACTATTTCTTTGCCGGTCCCATTACTTGGGACACCATGTTTTTGTGGGAGAATCGCTTGGCGGCAGTCCAGCGTCGACTTTCCGGTATCGTAGGTTTCCAGACGACGTTG
>DASXLG010000401.1 GCA_036496425.1 Terriglobia bacterium
GGCCCAACCGGAGTCTTTCCAATCTTCCGCACGACCTCGATCCCCTCCGACACCTTTCCAAACACCGTATGTCTCCCATCCAAATGTGGGGTCGGGACGAGCGTGATAAAGAACTGGCTCCCGTTGGTGTTCGGTCCCGCGTTGGCCATGGAGAGCATCCCCTCCCCGGTGTGCTTCAGTTTCGGATGGATCTCGTCCGCGAACTGATACCCGGGGCCTCCGCGGCCGGTTCCTGTCGGGTCGCCGCCCTGGATCATGAATCCGTCGATCACGCGATGAAAAATCACGCCATCGTAGAAATTCTTCTCCGCCAGTTTGGCGAAATTGCCCACCGTGTTCGGAACTTCCGTCTCAAACAGCTCGACCGTGAAGTTCCCCATCGTCGTTTCGAAGCGCGCGAGTGTCGCCATTTCTACTTCACCCTTTCGATCGTGACTTTTTTCAGCATGACCGGAGTCGTCGGGCTGCTGCGCTCGCCACCCCCACCGGCCTTGACCGGAACTTTTCCGATCTTGTGCACGACATCCATACCCTCAACTACCTGACCAAAGATGGTGTACCCGCCGTTGAGCTGGGTCACCGGCGCGAGCGTGACAAAGAACTGGCTGCCGTTAGTGTTTGGCCCGGCATTCGCCATCGCGAGACGCCCTTCTTTGTCGAACGTGAGGCCCGGCGCGTTTTCATTCTTGAATTCGTAGCCGGGCCCGCCGGTACCAGTGCCGAGCGGGTCGCCGCCCTGGATCATGAATCCATCGATGATGCGGTGAAACAGCGTGCCGTCGAAAAACGGCTTTCCCGTCGTCTTTTTATTGGTGCGCGGATCGGTGTAGGTCTTTGTCCCCTGCGCCAGGCCGATGAAGTTCGCAACCGTGACCGGCGACTGCTTTTCATACAGCTCGCAGGTGAAATCGCCCAGCGACGTCGAGAAATGCGCGTACACGCCGGGCGGCAGTTTCGCCGCGTTCGGAGGCGCAGCAGCTTTTTTCTCCTGGCCAAACGCGATGGGCGCGATGGCGAGTAAAAGGAATACAAGATATCGTTTCATGATAAACCTCCACGTAAACGGCAAGCATAAACAAAAAGTTTAGCCCGG
The DNA here is from genome assembly GCA_036496425.1 of Terriglobia bacterium. Lineage (NCBI taxonomy): Bacteria > Pseudomonadati > Acidobacteriota > Terriglobia > Terriglobia bacterium. The sequence goes on from DASXLG010000401.1 coordinate 1,094, forward strand.
CAGATATAATTTTCTAATGAAAGAAATTGTGATCGTTTCTGGCAAGCGGACGGCGATGGGTGAATACGGCGGCGCACTCCGTGATCTGTCCGCTCTGGAACTGGGGGCGATCGCGTCGAAGGCCGCGATCGCGCAATCGAAGTTCGAGCCGAAGGATTTCGACCATGTGGTTTTCGGCAACGCCCTCCAGACCAGCGGCGATGCGATTTACGGCGCGCGTCACGTGGCCTTGAAAGCCGGCTTGCCGGTGGAAGTGCCGGCGTTGACGGTGAATCGGCTGTGCGGCTCGGGAATCCAGTCGATTATTTCGGCGGCGCAGTTAATCGAGCTTGGCGAAGCCAGTGTCGTGCTCGCCGGCGGGATGGAGTCGATGAGCCAGGCGCCCCACGTGATTCGAGGCGCGCGCTGGGGATTCAAGCTCGGCCAGGGCAAGCTGGAAGATTCACTGATGGTCGCGCTCTACGATCCGTATTGCGGCTGCACCATGGCCGGGACCGCGGAAAACCTGGCACGGAAGTACGGCATCACGCGCGAACTGCAGGATGAGTTCGCGTTGCGCAGCCAGAGGCTGGCGGCTGCGGCATGGGAAGCCGGCCGGTTTGAGGATGAAGTCACGCCGGTCGAGAAGTTCACGAAAGACGACCACATGCGTCCGGACACCACGATGGAAGGTCTCGCGAAATTGAAGACGGCTTTTGCCAAAGACGGTTATGTGACGGCGGGAAATGCGAGCGGGATTGTCGATGGCGGCGCGGCCGTGGTGGTGACGACGCGGGATCGCGCGAAGTCGGCGCCGCTGGGGCGCATCGTGAGCTGGGGGATCGCGGGAGTCTCGCCGGAAATCATGGGCATCGGGCCCGTACCGGCCTCGAAGATCGCGCTTCAGAAAGCCGGCTTGACGCTGGTGGACGTCGATCTCGTCGAGGTGAACGAAGCATTCGCGGCGCAATACCTGGCGGTCGAGAAGGCGCTGGAACTCGACCGCAATCGGGTGAATGTGAACGGCGGCGCGATCGCGCTGGGGCATCCGCTCGGCGCCACCGGCACACGGCTGGTGATGACGCTTCTGTATGAGCTGAAGCGGCGGAAGAAGAAGTACGGCCTGGCATCGGCGTGCATCGGTGGCGGGCAGGGGATCGCAATCATTGTGGAGGCCTTGTAATGGCGATTCAGAAAGTCGGCGTGTTGGGCTGCGGTTTGATGGGATCAGGGATTGCGCAGGTCGCGGCGATGGGAGGATATCCGACCGTCGTGAAGGAAGTGGCGGACGATTTTCTCAAGAAGGGAATGGCCGGGATCGAGAAGTCGCTGGGGCGGTTTGTCGAGAAGGGCACGATGACCGCAGACCAGCGGAGCCAGACGATATCGCGGCTGAAGGGCACGACAAAGTTCGAGGATCTGTCGGATTGCGATATCGTGATCGAGGCGATTACCGAGAACCTCGGCGTGAAGCGGGAGACTTACGCCGTCCTCGACGCGGTGGTCAAGCCGGGCGCAATCTTTGCGAGTAACACATCGTCGCTGGTGATCACGGAGATGATGACGGCGACCAAACGGGTGGACCGCTTCATCGGGATGCATTTCTTCAATCCGGTACCGTTGATGAAGCTGGTGGAGGTGGTCTCGACGATCACCACTGCGCCGGCGGTCATGGATGATGCGATGAGGTTTGCCGAGACGATTGGAAAGGTGCCCATCCGGACGTCGGACCGCTCGGGGTTTATCGTGAACCGTCTCTTGGTACCGTATCTCCTGGATGCGATCCGGGCGCTGGAAGAAGGCGTGGGAGGCGTCGAGGATATCGACAAAGGCATGAAGCTGGGATGCGGATATCCCATGGGGCCGTTCACGCTGCTGGATTTCGTGGGGCTCGAGACCACGTATTACATCGCCAATATCATGTTCGAGGAGTTCCGGGAGAAGCGGTTCGCGCCGCCGCCGCTGTTGAAGCGGCTGGTGCTGGCGGGGCATCACGGGAAGAAGACAGGGAAAGGGTTTTACGATTACAGCGATCCGGCGAAGCCGAGGGCGCTGTTTTAGGGGGGAAGGAGCGCGCGCGGGGGGAGTGTGAGGACTGGGCATGGCGCATCGCGGGCATTTCAATAAGGTGGCGCGCTGCTGCGCGCGGCCTTTTACTAAACGGCTTGCCTGAAGATGACGTGTGAGCGACCCCCTGCCCGCCGCTTCGCGGCGGCAGGGGGTCGCTCACACGCCATGTTGAAATCGAGTCAGTTTAGTAAAGGATGCGCGCAAGCGCGTACCTTATTGAAACGGCCGCGCAGAGCCGTGTACAGGTCTCAACGTTAACTCGCAGCGCGCTCCTTTTTATAAAACGCGCACACCTCAAACAACTATGTTCAACAACCTTCTCTACACCACCGACGCCTCCATCGCCACCATCACCGTCAACCGGCCGGCGGTCCGGAACGCGCTCAACTCCGACACCATGAGCGAGCTCCACGCCGCCTTCTCGCAGGCGAAGTCCGATGCCTCTGTCCGCGTGATCATCCTCACCGGCGCCGGCGACAAAGCCTTTGTGGCAGGCGCGGATATCAACGAACTGGCGAAGCTCTCTCCGGTCGAAGGCCGCGATTACTCGCTCGCGGGGCAGGCGATCTTCGATTTCATCGAGAGCCTCGGCAAGCCCGTCATCGCCGCGGTCAACGGCTACGCGCTCGGTGGAGGATGCGAGCTGGCGATGGCCTGCACCTTCCGCATCGCATCGGACAATGCGATGTTCGGACAGCCCGAGGTGAAGCTTGGCATCATTCCCGGATACGGCGGCACCCAGCGCCTGAGCCGGCTGGTCGGCCGCGGTCAGGCTTCGCAGCTTTTGATTACCGGCGAGATGATTCCCGCGGCGGAGGCGCTGCGTATCGGGCTTGTCAACCAGGTGGTGCCGCAGGCGGAAATGCTGCGCACTGCGGAGGGAATCGCAAAGAAGGTTATCGCCAATGCGCCCGTGGCGGTAAGATTCTGTCTCGAAGCGCTTGATCGCGGGATGGAGATGGAAGCGGCCTTGTTTGGTTTATCGTGCACGACGGAAGATATGAAAGAGGGCACGAAAGCATTCCTCGAAAAGCGGGCCCCGGACTTTAAAAGGAAGTAATGTCGAACCGTGTCGCGATCGTTGCCAGCGAATATAATTCACTGATCATGGACCGGCTCATTGCAGGCGCGAAACTGGCGCTGAAGGATGAAGAGGTTACCATCATTCAGGTGCCGGGCTCGTTTGAGCTTCCAGTGACGGCGAAGTGCGCAGCGGAGTCGGACAAGTACGATGCGATCGTTGCGCTGGGCTGCGTGATGCGGGGAGATACGCCGCACTTCGAATACATCAGTTCGGCGGTGAGTCTGGGTTTGCAACAGGTGGCTCTGGAAACCGGAATCCCGGTGGGGTTCGGAGTACTGACGGTAGATACCGTCGAACAGGCGATGGAGCGGTCGGGCGAAGCGGGCAACAAGGGCGCCGAAGCCGCGCGGACCGCGCTCGAGATGATTCATGTTCTGCGTGAGATTTAGGCGCAGCGCAAGCGCGCGCGAAGCGTGAGCGCGGAAGCGCGAAACATCAAGCGATAGCGCCCAGCCGTAAATTAATGACAATGGGACCACGACGCAAAGCCAGAGAGTACGCGCTTCAAATGCTGTTTCAGTGGGACATCACGCACGACGCGATCGACCAGATTGCCGCGACGTTTTTCCAGAACCATCCGGACGAGCCGACGTCAGTGGTGGACTTTGCGCGGGAACTCGTGACCGGCGCCATCGACAACGTCGAACACATCGACCGGATGATCCAGCGCCATGCGGAGCACTGGCGCCTCGATCGCATGGCGACCGTCGATCGCAATCTGTTGCGCCTCGCGACGCAGGAGTTCCTCCACGATAAGGAGACGCCCGCGACTGTCGTCATCAACGAAGCCATCGAAATCGCGCGGCGGTACAGCGCGCAGGAATCGCCGCAGTTCATCAACGGAATTCTGGACAGCATCAAAAAGGAATTGGCCCGGTAGGGCAAGCGCGACAGCGCGCAGCATACAATAGCCGGTAGGGCAAGCGCGACAGCGCGCAGCATAAAATAGCCGCAGGGCAAGCGCACAAAATTATGGATCCACTCGAACAGGTACGCATTCAGAAGCTCAAACAGATTCAGGACCTCGGCTACGATCTTTATCCGACGTTCTATCAATACACGCACACTCTTGCGGCGGCCGCGAAGCAGTTCTCGGAGAAAACCGGCGAGGATCTCGAACACAATCCGGTCAAGGTTCGCGTTGCCGGCCGCATTCTCACGAACCGGCCGTTCGGCAAGGCAGGCTTTATCACCTTATCCGACGGCGAGGGCCAGCTGCAGGTTTACATCAAGAAGGATCAGGTTCCAGAGCGGGATTTCCAGCTCTATAAACTGATCGATATCGGCGACTTCATCGGCGTCGAAGGCATCCTGTTCCGCACTCGTACCGGCGAGCTGACCGTGCTGGGGGCGGAAGTGGTGTTTCTTGCGAAATGTTTCCTTCCGTTGCCGGAGAAGTGGCACGGCCTGAAAGACGTCGAGATCCGCTACCGGCAGCGGTATGTCGATCTGGTCGTCAACCGGGAAGTGCGCGAAGTCTTTGTCAAGCGGAGCTTGATCGTGCGGGAGCTGCGGCGGTTTCTGGACGAACGCGGTTATCTCGAGGTCGAGACGCCGATTCTGCATCCGATCGCCGGCGGCGCGCTCGCCAAACCGTTCCGGACGCATCACAATGCGCTTGATATGCCGCTTTATCTGCGGATCGCGCCGGAACTGTATCTCAAACGTCTAATCGTGGGCGGATTGAATCGCGTCTACGACCTGAACCGGATTTTCCGGAATGAAGGCATTTCCACCCGGCACAATCCCGAATTCACGATGCTCGAGTTTTACCAGGCCTACAGCAACTACACCGAGTTGATGGATCTCACCGAAGAGATGTTCAAGGGCATCGCGGAGAAGGTCTGCGGCTCGCCGGTCATCAAGTACGACGACTACGAGATCGATTTCGGCAAATGGACGCGGCTTTCGATGAAAGAGGCGATCCAGAAATTTTCTCCGGAACCTGTTGACGTCTCGGACCGTATGGCCGTAGAGACACTGCTGAAGAAGCTGCATACCGATTTCGACCCGCGGCTGCCGCTCGGGAGTCTGATGGGGTTGCTGTTCGAGGCGGTCGCGGAAGAGCACCTCGTGCAGCCGACTTTCATATATGACTATCCGCTGGAGCTGTCACCGCTGTCGAAGCAGAAGGCGAGCGACAAGAGCCTGGTCGAGCGCTTCGAGCTGTATATCGGCGGGATGGAAATCGCCAATGGATACTCGGAGTTGAACGACCCGATCGATCAGCGCGAGCGTTTCCTGGCGCAATTGCAGGCGCGGGAACGCGGCGATGAGGAAGCGCATGAAATGGATGAGGATTACATCCGCGCGCTCAGTTACGGCATGCCGCCGACGGCGGGCGAAGGTATTGGAGTGGACCGGTTGGCGATGCTGTTGACCAATTCGACGTCGATCCGCGACGTGATACTGTTCCCTCATTTGAGGGCAGAATGAGGCCGCAGATGACGCGGAAGACGCAGATGGGCGCATAAAAACCCTCAATGCGCCCATCCGCGTCATCTGCGGCCTACCTTTATGAAGTTTGAACTCCTAGTCGCGATTCGCTACCTCAGAGCCAAGCGCAAGCAGGCGGTGATCTCGCTGATCACGGTGATTTCGATTGTCGGGGTGGCTGCCGGAGTTGCGGCGCTGATCATCGCGCTGGCGATCAATGCGGGTTTCCGCGCCGATCTTCAGAAAAAACTGCTGGGCGCTCAGCCGCATGTGTCTCTGGAATCCAAGGATCGGTCGCACGCCATTCCCGACTACATGCCGATTCTGGAGCAGGTTGAGCAGGTGCCTGGCGTGGTGGCGGCGGCGCCGGCGATCTATCAGACGGTATTGTTGTCGGGCACGGCGTCGAGCAGCGGCGTGATGATGAAGGGCGTGATTCCGGAACGCGAGAGCAAAATGTCGGCGTTGTCCTCGAATATGGTCGAGGGCAGTCTGAACGATTTTCATGGCGATTCGGTGATTATCGGGAAGGAGCTGGCGAAGAAACTCGGGACCTTCAAGGGCGATCATCTGCAGATCATCACGGCGGAGACGCATGTCACGCCGCTTGGCGACATTCCGCGTTCGAGACTGGTTCAGGTGGTCGGATTGTTTTCGTCGGGCCTGTATGACTATGACAGTTCATGGGTCTACGTGCCGCTCGATACCGCGCAGCGGTTGCTGGGTCTGCGGGACGTGGTGCAGGTGATCGATGTGAAGGTGAACGACATCTATCAGGCGAAGGCGATCGGCCGGCGGATTGTGGATAAGGTGGATCATGGCCTGGATTTCACGGACTGGCAGACGTTGAATCAGTCGATTTTTCAGGCGCTGCAGCTCGAGCGGCTGGTGATGTTCATCACGATCGGGTTGATCGTGCTGGTGGCGGCGCTGAACATTGTGGCGACGCTGATCATGATGGTGCTGGAGAAGACGCGGGACATCGCGATCCTGCTGTCGATGGGCGCGACCCATCAGAATATCCGGCGGATTTTTATTCTGCAGGGCGTGATCATCGGAATTATCGGGACGTTTTTTGGAGTGGTGATCGGGCAGGTGGTCTGCCGGCTCGCCGACAAGTATCATTTGATCAGCCTCGCGCCGGATATCTACACGATTGCCTACGTGCCGTTCAAGGCGGCGCCGCTGGATTCGGCAATTGTTGCCGTGGTAGCGATTTTGATCAGTTTCCTGGCCACGCTATATCCTTCGGCGGCGGCGTCGAAGCTGCAGCCTGTGGAAGCATTGCGGTATGAGTGAAAGGAGCGCGCGCTTCGCGTGCGGGCATTTCAATAAGGTGGCGCGCTGCCGTGCGCATTCTGAGACGTCCCCATTCCCCTCCGTTTTCAAGGAGGGGTGCCCGAGCGATCAAACGGTTAGAACGCGAGGGCGGGGTGGTTATCAACGAACCGCGCAGCGCACCTTATTTCGTTTGCAGGCGGGGAGTTTGATGGAATTTCCTAACCGCCCCGTCTGCGCCGCTCAGGAACGGGCCCATTTTTTGATGGCGCAGCCACCCCGCCTTGGAAAGGCGGGGAATGTGCCGTTCCCCAACTCCTTCCCACCGGAGTCCCATTGATTGAAGCCCGCCATCTTAGCAAGATCTACAAAACCCCGGGCTCCGAGGTGGTGGTTTTCGACCGCCTGGACCTTGCCGTCGAGCGCGGGAAACTGGTCTCGATAATTGGCCCTTCGGGTGCTGGCAAGAGCACTTTGCTCCACCTTTTCGGTGGTTTGGACACGCCGACCCGGGGAGAAGTGCTCTTTAAAAATCAGAATATTTTCGGATGGACGGCACAGGAATTGGCTCGATTTCGCAACCGCCATGTGGGATTTGTCTTTCAATTCCATCATCTTCTGCCGGAATTCACGACCTTCGAGAACACCATGATGCCGAAACTCATCCGGGGCGACAACCGGGCCGAGACGGAGGCCGCCGCGCGCCAGATTCTTGACCGTGTCGGGTTATCGCACCGGCTCGACCATAAAGTTGGCGAGATTTCAGGCGGTGAACAGCAGCGGGTGGCCATCGCCCGGGCATTAATCGGCAATCCGGAGCTTTTATTAGCAGACGAACCGACAGGAAACCTGGACCATCGGACCGGCGAGCATATATTCGAGGTTTTCAGGGAGTTGCACCGGGAAAGGGAGCTGACTTCGATCATCGTGACTCACAATGATCGCATTGCCGTCAAATGTGACGAGGTTTGGGAATTGGACAGTGGCGTTTTCAAGAAAGTGGAATGAGCGTGGAATGAATAGACCTGATATTCCCATTGTTCCACCTAGGCGCTTCGTTTACAATCAGATGAGCCAGTAACAGGCATTTGAGAGAATCAAAAAATTATGTTCGAAAGATACACTGAAAGAGCCAGGAGGGTTATCTTCTTCGCCAGGTACGAGGCTAGTCAGTTTGGCAGTACCACGATTGAAACCGAGCATCTGCTGCTGGGGTTGATCCGCGAAGATAAAAACCTAACCAATCGTTTCCTACGGAATCATTCCTCGATCGAAAGTATTAGAAAAGAGATTGAGGGCCGAACCACGATTCGCGAAAAGGTTTCGACCTCCATTGATCTACCTCTTTCGAACGAGTGCAAGCGAATCCTGGCGTATGCCGCCGAAGAGGCGGAGCGCCTGAATCATCGTCATATCGGCACCGAGCACCTGCTGCTCGGAATCCTTCGTGAAGAAAAGTGCGTGGCGGCGGAAATCCTGCATGAGCGCGGGCTTCGGCTCAATGCCATCCGTGAGGAACTGGCGCGCTCGGTGGTCGACCGCCAGACGCTCGTCAAGCCGAAGGAAACCCCGCTTCTCAGCGAATTCAGCCGCGACCTGACACAAGCCGCGATGGACGGGATTCTGGACCCGCTGGTCGGCCGTGACCAGGAGATTGACCGCGTGATTCAGATCCTGTGCCGCAGGACGAAGAACAATCCGGTCCTCATCGGCGATCCGGGCGTCGGAAAGACGGCGATCGTCGAAGGTCTGGCGCAGCGGATTGTGGATGGCGAGGTTCCGTCGTTTCTGGCGGACAAGCGCATCCTGGTGCTCGATCTCTCGCTGATCGTCGCCGGCACCAAGTACCGCGGCCAGTTTGAAGAGCGCCTGAAGACGATCATGAAAGAGCTCGTCGACAACCCGAACACCGTGGTGTTCATCGACGAACTGCACACGCTGGTCGGCGCGGGTTCGGCGGAAGGCTCGCTCGATGCGGCAAACATCCTGAAGCCGGCGCTGTCGCGCGGCGAGATCCAGTGCATCGGCGCCACGACGCCGGCGGAATACCGCAAGTCGATCGAAAAGGACCGCTCTCTCGAACGCCGCTTCCAGGCTGTGAAAGTCGGAGCGCCGAGCGAGAACGAAGCCGTGCGGATCCTGCAGGGCGTGAAGCCGCGCTACGAAAAATTCCACATGGTGAATTACGTGGACGAGTCGATCGAAGCCGCCGTGTATCTCTCGAACCGCTATATTCCGGATCGTTTCCTGCCGGACAAGGCCATCGATCTTCTCGATGAAGCGGGCGCCCGCGTGAAGCTGCGCCAGGCCACGCTGCCGTCGGAGATGACGGACATCCAGCGCCGCATCAAGTTCATCGTGGCTCGCATGGAGAGCGCGATTTCCAGCAAGGATTTCGAGAAGGCCGAGCACTACAAGAATCAGGAACAGCTCGAACGCGAGAACCTGCGCAATGTGCGCGAGAAGTTCAACATCAGCGAAACGACCAGCATGGGTGTCGTGACGAAAGCCGACATCGAGGATGTCGTGTCGCGCTGGACGGGCGTTCCGGTCAATTCGATCAAAGAAGAAGAGATGCAGCGGCTGTCGCGCATCGAAGAAGAACTGCATCGCCGCATCGTCAGCCAGGATCAGGCGATCAATGCTCTGGCGCGCGCCATCCGGCGTTCACGCGCAGGCTTGAAGTCGCCGAATCGTCCGGCGGGATCGTTCCTGTTCCTCGGGCCGACGGGCGTCGGAAAGACGGAAATGGCGCGCTCGCTGGCGCAGTTCCTGTTCGGCAGCGAGAAATCGCTGATCCGTTTCGATATGTCCGAGTTCATGGAAAAGCATTCGGTATCGAAGCTGATCGGTTCGCCTCCGGGCTACGTTGGATACGAGGAAGGCGGACAGCTGACGGAGCGCGTGAAACGCAATCCGTACTCGGTGATCCTGCTCGACGAAATCGAGAAGGCGCATCCCGACGTTTACAATATTCTGCTCCAGGTGTTTGAAGACGGTCATCTGACCGATGGCCTTGGCAACACCATCGACTTCAAGAACACCATCATCATCATGACGTCGAACATCGGCGCCCGGTTCCTCTCCAAGCACACCAGTCTTGGATTCCAGGGGCCGAGCGAAGAAGCGACGGCTCAGAAGATGGAAGACGCCGTCATGCAGGAAGTGAAGCGGCTCTTCAATCCGGAATTCATCAACCGGCTGGATGAGATCATTATCTTCAACTCGCTGACGAACACCGACCTGAGCCGCATCGTTGACATGATGATCGGCCAGTTGAATGAGAACCTCACGCACAAGAGGCT
>DASXLG010000402.1 GCA_036496425.1 Terriglobia bacterium
GATATGGAAGATTGAAATCTTCAATACCAGGAACGAGCCTTTACATCTTGTAGCGGCCGAGGTCTTCGTCGGGCATATTTTCCAGGAGGCGGCGAAGATCTTCGTCTTTCAGGCGGTCCTGACTTCCCTCTTTGCTTTTCGAGCATTTGAGGACTTCGTCTTCGACGTAAATCGGACAATCGATGCGAAGCGCCAGGGCGAGGGCGTCACTCGGGCGGGAGTCGATGGATATCAGGGTTCCGTCGCGTTCGAGCCAGATCACGGCGTAGAAAGTGTCGTCCTTTATATTGGTGACGACAATTTTTCGAACGCAGGCGTCCAGGCCGACCAAAACGTTTTTGAGCAGATCGTGGGTCATCGGACGGGGTGTGACGACTTTTTCGATCTCCAATGCAATGGCATTGGCCTCATAAACCCCGACCCAGATGGGAAGAATCCCGCTTCCAGAGGCCTCTTTCAGGATCACAATGGGCATGTTGGTGATCGGATCCATCATCAGGCCCCGGATTTTCATTTCAAGTTCCACGGGTTCCTCCTACTATGTGCAAAATATATTCTTTTCCATGGACTTTGCAAGGGGAGGTTGTTTAGCCGCAGATGACGCGGATGACGCAGATGGGGCGCAAAAAGCGACTGAGATGCGCCCCATCTGCGTCATCCGCGTCATCTGCGGCTAAACCGACTTCTTCAAAAGTTCTTTGACGTGCTGGCGGGCGGCGTCTGTAACCTTGGAGCCGCTCATCATCCGGACAAGCTCTTCGATGCGGGCCTCCCCGGCCAGGGGCTCGACTCGGGTGACGGTCCGGCCGTCCAGGACCAGCTTTTCGATGCGGTACTGGTGATCGGCGAAAGCGGCGATTTGAGCCAGGTGGGTGACGCACAGCACCTGATATCGCGACGACAGCTCTTTCAGCTTCTGGCCCACCGTTTCGGCGGCTTTTCCGCCGATTCCGGCGTCGACTTCATCGAAGACCAGCACTTTTTTGCGATGGTCGACCGCCAGGACCGTCCTCAGCGCCAGCATGATTCGAGAAATCTCACCTCCCGAGGCGATTTTCTCCAGCGGCCAGGGTTCTTCTCCCGGATTCGCCGAAATCAGCAGGTCGGGCCCGTCGATTCCGTTCGCGCGTCCCGGAACGACGTCGTTCCATGCGACGGTAAACCGCGCGTGGGGCATGGCGAGCGAATGAAGCTCCGCCTCGACCGCCGATTGAAGCTTCTTCGAGGCGCTTCTTCTCTTTTTGCTGAGCTGAGCGGCCAACTCCGCATACCGGCTGCGAAAAGTAAGAATTTTGCCCTGGATTTCCTCTTTTTTAGTTTCCGCCAGACCTATGCTGTCCATTTCGCGTCTTACCTTCTGTAAGTGCACCACTAGGTCTGGACCGTATTTCCGGTGCAATCGTTCGAGCTCGGCCAATCGCGCCTGGACACGCTCGAGTTCCTGTGGATCTGCGTCTACCTGATTTGCGTAATTCCGAAGGGCGAATGAGATATCGTGAAGCGAGATACGGGCTGCTTCGATTTGTTCCACCATCGGCTGAAGACGCGGATCGTGTTGCGCTGCGTCGCGGACGGCGCGTTGGACCTGAGCCACTGTCGACAATACCGAGTTTTCCGATTCGTACAGTGCTTCATACCCGCGGGTTGCAGCGTCCAATAGCTTTCCGGCGTTCGCCAGAACGGCCAGCCGTTCGCGAACTTGTTCGGTTTCTCCGGGTTTCGGGTCGGTTTTTTGGATTTCGTCGTGCTGGAAAGCGAGCAGATCGAGCCGTTCGACTTTTCGCGCATGCTCGGCCGTCAGCTCGGAAAGCTCGGCTTCGGCGGCCTGGATGGCCGTGAAAACGTCGCGGACCTGCGAAGCGAGATCGCTGCAGTCGGCAAATGCATCGATGAGTTCAAGTTGACTGGCATTATCGAGGAGGGTTTGCTGTTCGTGCTGCCCATGGATGTCCAGAAGCAACGGCGCCAGTTCGCGCAGCGCCGAAACCGTGCTGGGCTGATTATTCACATAGACGCGGTTTCGCTCATCGGCCGAAATCTCACGCCGGATGATGACCTCGTCTGCCTCGGCGTCCAGCCCGAGACGATCGAGTTCAGCCTGAACACCGGCTTCGAAGATCGCTTCGACGACCGCGCGGCTTTCTCCCGTCCGCACCATTTCCGGCGACGCTTTGGAGCCTGCAAGCAGACCCAATGCATCGACGATCATGGACTTTCCTGCGCCGGTCTCTCCGGAAAGAAGGTTGAATCCGTTGCTGAAGTGAAGCTCGACCTGATCGATCAGAGCGAAATTACGTACGCGAAGGAAGCGCAACATACTCGGGCGTTTATAAGCCATCGAGGGTTGATCTTTCAATGACGAAGGATTAACTTTTTTAAATTGAGGAAACACATTTGACTCAGTTCAGCCTGATCGAGGTTCTCCGGCAAACGTCACCGTTTACTGAGGCCATTCTGGCGATCCTCCTGATTGTTTCCATCTGGTCCTGGGGCATCATTCTTTCCAAGTGGCTGCTGTTCCGGAAAATCGCCAAGGAATCGGAGACCTTCTGGAAGATTTACCACCGTGGCAAGAGCATGTCGGAAATCAGCACCGCATGTGAAACGTTGCGCTTCACGCCGCTCGTCCCCGTATTCCAGACCGCGGTTGACAAGCCGAACTCCTCGCTTGGCGCGCTTCAGCGCGTGGTTCAACGCGCCTCTGCGGCCCAGATAACCAGATTGGAAAGGCGGATGAATTTTCTCGGAACAACGGCCTCGGTCGCGCCGTTTATCGGCCTGTTCGGAACGGTCTGGGGCGTCATGACGTCATTTGCAGCATTGGGAAATGCGAACGCCGCTTCACTCCACACGGTCGCGCCCGGTATTGCCGACGCACTGATCGCCACCGCGTTCGGTTTGTTTACGGCGATACCCGCCGTCGTCGCATATAACAGTTTTGTGTATCAGCTCCGCACCGTTGGCGGACAGTTGGATGAGCTTCAAGTCGAAGTCCTCGCGACTGCGGAAAGGGTCGGCAGCTGATGGCATTCACCACCCGGGAAGGCAAGACGCAGACGACGCTGGCCGAGATCAACATGATCCCGTTCATCGATATCGTCCTCGTTCTGCTCATCATTTTCATGGTGACCGCGCCGGTGATCCAGTCCGGAATCGATGTGAATGTGCCGAAGACGCAGGTCGTGCGTGAACTCTCGGAGGAAAAGCTCGTCGTGACGATTGACAAGAAACAGGATCTGTATCTGCAGAGCGATCCGGTCAACCTGCACGAACTGGGTGACAGGATTCACCAGAAACTTTTGGATCCGAGCCGTCAGAGTATTTATCTGATGGCGGATCAGAGCGTCCCCTTTCAGACGTTTGCGACCGTTCTCGATGCGTTGAAGCAGGCCGGCATCGAGAA
>DASXLG010000403.1 GCA_036496425.1 Terriglobia bacterium
GGAAGTTTCTTCATTTCAAATTTGAAATGAAGAAACTTCCAATGATGCAATGATCCAATAGACTATGACGCTTTTCGCTGTTCCCTCACCGGCAATGAGAAAAAGAAGGTCGCGCCGGCATTGGGCTTGGCTTCAGCCCAGACGCGGCCGCCATGGCGTGCAATGATGCGCTGCACCGTGGCGAGTCCGATGCCGGTCCCTTCAAATTCATCGGCGCCGTGCAGCCGTTGGAATGTTCCGAACAACTTCTGCGCGTGATCCATATCGAAGCCGACACCGTTGTCGCGCACGTAATACACGTTTTCGGCCCCCGCCTGATAGGCGCCCACTTCGATGTTTGCGCGGTCGGTCTTCCTTGTGAATTTCACGGCGTTTGACAGGAGATTCTGAAACACCTGAGTGATCAGCCTCTTATCGCCGTAAGCGAGAGGAAGCGGATCGAGCTTGAATTCCATCTGCCTCTCCTGGCCGGCCGCTGCCTTTTGCTCCTCGAACACGATTGCGGCAAGCTGGCTCATGTTGACATCGGAAAACAGAATCTTTTCGCGGCCGAGGCGCGACAGCGCTAGCAAGCCGTCGATCAACTCGCCCATTTTCTCCGTATTCTGCCGGACGATGGCGAGCAGCCGCCGGCCTTCTTCATCAAGCTGGCTGGAGTATTCCTCGATCAGGATGCGCGTGAAACCGTCGACGGCGCGAACCGGGGCTCGCATATCGTGAGAAACCGAATACGTGAATCCTTCCAGATCTTCGGTGCGCTGACGAAGCTCCGTGATATCCCTGCCGGTTACAACGACATGTTTCGCGCCGCGCAGCCCGACCGCGAGTTCGGTGTAGCACCAGGAGACCAGGCGCCGTGTATTGCCTTTGGCGAGCCAGTATTCCTCGCACTCCTCGGGCGCCCGGCGTGCTTTGAGGAACTCGCGAGCCCGTTCGCTGTCCTCGAGATAGTCCCAAAGGTAGTGTCCCTGGACCTCGGTCCAGGGATAGCCGGTCATTTCCTCCCAGGCGCGGTTGACACGCAGGATGCGGCCCTCGTTGTCGAGGACGAGCACAAAACTGGCCACTGTATCCAGAACGGCCGAAACGAAATCACGTTCGGATTTGAGCAGCGCGGATTGCCGCTGCGCCTCCTCGCGCTGACGGAACATTTCAACAAATGCCGCCACCTTCGATTTCAGGACATCCGGAGCGAACGGCTTGAAAATGTAATCGACGCCGCCGAGCGAATAGCCCTGGCTGACATGAACGTCGCTCTTGCTGATCGCCGTCAGGAAGATAATCGGCGTGTGGCGGCTCTTTTCACGTTCGCGGATAAGCGTCGCCGTCTGGAAGCCGTCCATGTCCGGCATCTCGACGTCAAGAAGAATGACCGCGACGTCGTTTCGAAGCAGGTACTTCAGAGCTTGCGCACCCGATGTCGCTTGAACGAGATTCTCGTCCAGGTTCTTCAGAATGCCCTCGAGCGCAAGCAGATTCTCGCGCCGGTCATCGACCAGCAGAATATTGATTTTGGCTTCCGTTTGCGTCTCGCGCGCTTCCTGCTTCATTTTATTGATGGCTGCGCGCTACCGCGCTTGCATTCGCTCCGCTCATCTTATGGTTAAGGTCTTATGCCGCAAGGTACATCCTCAGCAACGAGAGGAGGCGGTCCACATCCGCCGGCTTCGAGATATAGTCCGAGGCGCCGGCTTCGACGCACTTCTCCAGGTCGCCTCTCATGGCCTTGGCCGTCAGCGCGATCATCGGCGTGTCTTTGAAACGGCGCATTTTACGGATCTCGCGCATGGTTTCGTATCCGTCCATCTCCGGCATCATGATGTCGACCAGAATAACATCAACGTCCTGGGACGCCTTCAACAGCTCGATTCCGTCGCGGCCATTCTCCGCGAAGGCCACCTCCATGTGGTGACGCTCGAGAAGGCTCGTGAGGCTGAAAATATTTCGCACATCATCGTCAATAATAAGGACTTTCTTTCCAGCCAGAACGGGATCGGCGTTGCTCTCTTCTTCCAGTATCCGCCTCTTGGACGGAGACAGCTTGGCGGACACGCGGTGCAGGAACAACGAGGTTTCCGCCAGCAGGCGTTCGGGAGAGCGGGCATCCTTGATGACAATCGATTCGGCAAGCTTGCGGAGACGCGTTTCCTCCTTTCCTGAAAGCTCCTTGGCCGTGTACACGATGACGGGCAGATCATGAAGGCCGAATTCCTTCTTCAGTTTTTCCAGAACGTCAAACCCGGACATATCCGGCAATCCGAGATCAATCACCATGCAGTCGAAGTGGGTTGCACGCAGAGCTTGAAGTGCTTCGTCACCGGTCGATACCGCTGTTGTTTCAATGTCACCATCGCCGATCAGCTCCACGATGGCGTTGCGCTGATTCTCGTCGTCCTCGACAACCAGCAACCGCTTCATCTGCCGGTCGACAAACTCCTTCAGCAAGTCGATGCTCCGGCCTATCGCATCACCGGAGGCTTCCTGCTCCGTGAATGAAAACGCTCCTAGATTGAGCGTGCGCTGGCGGTCCGCGCTTTGGCCGATAACCTGAACAGGAATGTGCCGCGTCGCCAGATCATGTTTCAGGCGATCGAGGATGACCCAGGTCTCATCGGACACCGCGAGAATCATGGCATCCGGGCTGTACTCGCGTATGTCTGCGAATGTGTTATCCGGATAGGTTTCGATGATGGCCTTGAATCCGTGCTCACGCGCCATTGCGAGCAGCCGGCTTGCAGCTTCGGGCTCCGGATCCACGATCAGAAGGACCCGCTCGCCGTCCTGGATATCCTCACGATCGTCCCCCGGGTGATCTTCGCGCGCGTGCGCTTGAGGGCGGGCGGACTCGCGGGCAGTCTCCGTCACGAGATCCCGGGCCTCGGCGATACCTTCCCGCTTGCGCGGCAGATATAGCGTAAACGTGCTGCCCTTGCCGGGCTCGCTCGAAACCCGAATCTCTCCGCCGAGCAACTGGGCAATCTCCCGGCTGATCGAAAGTCCAAGACCGGTTCCACCATACCTTCTCGTGATTGTTCCATCCGCCTGCTGAAAGGCTTCAAAGATGATGCGATGCTTGTCTGCCGGAATTCCGATCCCGGTATCCGTCACCGAAAACGCCACCACCTGTTCTGCCTCGTCGAGGGACCGGTGGCCATCGCTCCATCCGTCGGTGGCCGCTTCGATCCGAAGCGTCACAGAGCCGTCGTCGGTGAACTTGAAGGCATTGGACAGGAGGTTCTTGAGAATCTGCTGCAATCGGCCCTGGTCGGTCCATATCGTCCGCGGCGCCGTCCTGCGGACGTCGACTGAAAATGTCAGCCCCTTGGCGCCGGCTACGGCCTCGAAGTTTTTCTGGACGTAGTCTCGGATCTCGGAGACCGGTACTCGCCGCGCCTCGATTTCCATCGTTCCGGACTCGACCTTCGAGAGATCCAGGATCTCGTTGATCAATTCCAGGAGGTCGTCCCCCGATGCGTGGATGGTCTGCGCATACTCGATCTGCTTGTCCGTGAGGTTGCGGTCCTGGTTTTCCCACAACAGCCGCGACAGGATCAGCATGCTGTTGAGCGGCGTCCTCAATTCGTGCGACATATTCGCCAGGAACTCGGACTTGTACTTCGACGTCAATGCAAGCTGGGCCGCCTTCTCTTCGAGCGAGGCCCGCGCCTTTTCGATCTCGCTGTTCTTGCGCTCGACTTCCTTGTTCTGCTGGAAGAGCAGTCGGGCTTTCTCCTCGAGTTCTTCGTTGGTCTGCTGGAGTTCTTCCTGCTGCGCTTTGAGCCTTTCTTCGGATTCCTGCAGCGTTTTGGCCTGCTGCTGAAGCTGGGCATTGGTCTCCGTAAGTTCCGACTGGCGGGATTGCAGCTCTCCCGCAAGCGACTGGGACTGTTTCAGCAGTTCTTCCGTGCGCATGGTCGCCGTGATCGTGTTGAGCATGATGCCGATGATCTCGGTCAACTGGTCGAAAAATGTGATGTGAATGTCGCTGAAGCGGTGGAACGAGGCCAGCTCGATAACGGCCTTGACCTGCCCTTCAAACAGCACCGGCAGAACGATGACATTGACCGGCGTGGCTTCTCCAAGCGCGGAGCCGATCTGGATGTAATCCGGCGGCACATCGGTCAGCAATATCCGCTGCTGTTCGAACGCGGCCTGGCCGACGATTCCCTGTCCGGCGCGAATCCGCGTGATGACGTTTTTGCGGGTATTGAAAGCGTAGCTGGCCAGCAGGCGCAGATCCGGCTCGCCGTCGGTGGAGTCATTGATATAGAAGACGCCGTGCTGGATGTTCGCGAGGGGCGCCAGCTCGGCCAGGATCAGTTTCGAGACGGCCAGCAGGTCGCGCTGGCCCTGCAGCAAGCGGGTGAATCGCGCGAGGTTGGTCTTGAGCCAGTCCTGCTCGGTGTTCCGCTTGGTGGTCTCGCGTAGATTCCGGATCATCTCGTTGATGCTCTCTTTGAGAGCCGCCACTTCTCCCGCGGCATCCACCGTGATCGATCGCGACAGGTCACCTTTCGTCACCGCTGTCGCGACATCCGCGATGGCGCGGACCTGCGAGGTCAACGCCGCCGCCATGCGGTTCACGTTATCGGTCAGATCCCGCCACGTGCCGGCGGCATTCGGCACATTCGCCTGGCCGCCCAGCTTCCCTTCGATACCGACTTCGCGCGCCACCGTGGTCACCTGGTCGGCGAAGGTCGCGAGCGTGTCGATCATTTCGTTGATCGTTTCGGCGAGCTGTTCGATTTCGCCTTTCGCTTCGAGGACCAGCTTCCGCTTCAGGTTGCCGTTCGCAACCGACGTCACCACTTTGGAAATGCTGCGCACCTGGGCCGTCAGGTTCGACGCCATGATATTCACGCTGTCGGTCAGATCTTTCCACGTTCCGGCGACGCCCTTCACCTCCGCCTGCCCTCCCAGCCTTCCCTCCGTTCCTACCTCGCGCGCCACGCGCGTCACTTCCGATGCGAACGAGTTGAGCTGGTCCACCATGGTATTGACGGTGTTCTTCAGTTCGAGAATTTCTCCCCTAACCTCGACTGTGATTTTTTTGGAAAGATCGCCGTTCGCCACCGCCGTCGTTACGGCAGCGATGTTCCGGACTTGAGTGGTCAGATTCCCGGCCATGAAGTTCACGCTGTCGGTCAGATCCTTCCAGGTCCCCGCCACGCCGCGCACGTCGGCCTGGCCTCCCAGCTTCCCTTCGGTTCCGACTTCGCGCGCCACGCGCGTCACTTCCGACGCGAATGAGTTGAGCTGGTCCACCATGGTATTGACGGTGTTCTTCAATTCGAGAATCTCGCCGCGCGCATCGACCGTGATCTTCTTGGAGAGATCGCCGCGCGCGACAGCAGTGGTCACGGCCGCAATATTGCGGACCTGGTTGGTCAGGTTCGACGCCATGAAGTTCACGCTTTCCGTAAGATCTCTCCATGTGCCGGCGACGCCTCCCACTTCCGCCTGGCCGCCCAGCCGGCCTTCCGTTCCCACTTCACGCGCCACGCGCGTCACTTCCGACGCGAAGGCATTCAGCTGATCCACCATCGTGTTGATGGTGTTCTTGAGCTCGAGGATCTCGCCTTTGACATCAACAGTGATTTTCTTGGACAGATCACCGTTCGCAATCGCCGTCGATACCTCTGCAATGTTTCTCACCTGCGAAGTCAGGTTGCCCGCCATGAAATTCACGCTGTCTGTCAGATCCTTCCAGGTGCCCGCAACGCCCTTCACATCGGCCTGGCCTCCCAGACGTCCTTCGGTTCCGACTTCGCGGGCGACACGCGTCACCTCTGAAGCGAACGACGAGAGCTGATCGACCATCGTGTTGATGGTGTTCTTCAGCTCGAGGATTTCGCCCCGCGCATCGACCGTGATCTTCTTCGAAAGGTCGCCGCGGGCTATCGCCGTCGACACGTCCGCGATGTTCCGGACCTGGGAGGTGAGGTTTCCGGCCATGAAATTCACACTGTCGGTCAGATCCTTCCAGGTCCCCGCAACGCCTTTCACATCCGCCTGACCGCCCAGGCGGCCTTCGGTTCCGACTTCACGCGCCACGCGTGTCACTTCGGAGGCGAAGGAGTTCAACTGGTCCACCATGGTGTTGACTGTGTTCTTGAGTTCGAGAATTTCACCGCGCGCATCGACGGTGATTTTCTTCGAGAGATCGCCCTTCGCGACGGCGGTGGTCACAGCGGCGATGTTCCGCACCTGATTGGTGAGGTTGGATGCCATGAAATTCACGCTGTCCGTCAGATCCTTCCACGTGCCGCCAACGCCCTGGACATCGGCCTGGCCGCCAAGCTTCCCTTCGGTCCCGACTTCGCGCGCCACGCGGGTCACTTCCGACGCGAACGAGTTCAACTGGTCCACCATGATGTTGATGGTGTTCTTGAGTTCGAGAATCTCGCCGCGCACATCGACGGTGATCTTTTTCGAGAGGTCGCCGCGCGCGACCGCCGTCGTGACTTCGGCGATGTTGCGCACCTGACGGGTCAGGTTGTTCGCCATGAAATTCACGCTGTCCGTGAGGTCTTTCCAGGTTCCGCCGACGCCTTTCACAACCGCCTGGCCGCCCAGCTTTCCCTCGGTTCCCACTTCACGCGCCACGCGCGTCACTTCCGACGCGAAGGAGTTCAGCTGATCCACCATTGTGTTGATGGTGTTCTTGAGCTCAAGGATTTCTCCGCGCACGTCGACGGTAATTTTCTTGGAAAGATCGCCCTTCGCGACAGCCGTTGTTACCTCCGCGATGTTGCGCACCTGGTTCGTGAGGTTCGCGGCCATCGAGTTGACGTTGTCGGTGAGATCTTTCCAGGCGCCGCTGACGCCTTTCACCTTGGCCTGTCCGCCCAGCTTCCCTTCGGTTCCCACTTCGCGGGCCACGCGGATCACTTCCGATGTGAACGTGCTGAGCTGATCGACCATCGTATTGACGGTTCTTGCCGTGCGCAGGAATTCACCGGTCAGATGGCGGCCTTCCACTTCAAGGTCCATCGTCTGGGAAAGATCGCCTTTCGCGACGGCTCCGATCACGCGCGAAACATCGGTGATCGGCTGAATCAAATCGCCCACCAGACTATTCACAGAATCGACGCACTCGGCCCAGCCACCCGCAGCGCCGGGCAACGAAACCCGCTGCCGGATTTTTCCCTCTTTCCCGACGACGTTGCTGATCCGCTCCAATTCACGCGTCAGCCGCGAATTCAAATCGATGATCTCGTTGATCGTGTCGTAAACCTTGCCGGCAACGCCGGTACTGTCGACAGGCAGCCGCGCGGTGAAGTCGCCTTTTCTGAAGTCGGTCAACACACGCAGAACGAGACGGCTGTCCACCACCTCGACGGCGGATAGAGGTTGGGCCTTGACGAATTTTTCTCGCATGTTTTTAGAATAGCCGTAAGGCGGGAGAAAAATCAGCCGCAGATTTAGACCATGATGTGAAGTGGAAGGCGCTTACCACCGGAAGCGCTACATTAGCGGGGCCGAACGCGATCGAGTTCAGGCTTGACGACGTCTTCGTAGCAGGTGGGACATACACCGTGGCTGAATGACGCCTCTGTACGCTGGCTGATGTACTGCTCGATATCGACCCAGCGGCTGTTTTCGTCGCGGATCTTTTTGCAGTACATACAGGTGGGGAGGACCCCTTCCAGATGCTTGACGCGGTCCTGCAAGCCGACGATGCGCTCGGCAACGATCAATCGCGCGCGCAACTCCTCAGGATCGTATGGCTTAGGCATAAAGTCATCGAGCCCGGCGGTCATCGCGGTCAGGTAATTTGCCTTACTGTTCAGGGCAGTGAGGAGCAGAATGTAGGAATAGCGCGGCGATCCGGCGGCACGAATCCGGCGGCAGAGTTCCAGACCATCGAGGTCCGGCATACGCCAATCCGTGATCACCACCGAAAAGTGGGACTCAATGAAGGCACGCCATCCTTCTTCACCATTGGCCGCAGCGACGACATCATGCCCGTCGGCCTGCAAGAGCGTCTGCAGCATTTCGCGCGCGTCAAAATCGTCTTCCACAACGAGGATTCGCATACGGGGGAGACAAAAAGTTTATAGCACTGCCGGTTTCAGATTCAATACAAGCTTTTCGGTCCCGCGCAGGACCATGAGCGCAATTTCCGTATCGGGCACATGGTCTGTCAGAAGGCGGTGCAATGCATCGATATCCGGAATAGCGTGCTCGTCCAGGCCGACGATAAAATCGCCTTCATTCAGCCCGGCGCGCGCCGCCGGGCTGTTCGGCTCGATACTGACCACAAAGACACCGGTGCTCGACGGAAGATGATGGCTGCGCACCAGCAGTCGATGCACCGGAGCATTCTGGCCGGCGACCCCGATATAACCTCGCTGGATCTTCCCGTCTTTAATCAGCCGGCCGGCAACAAACTTTGCCGTATTGATCGCGGTCGCGAAACAGATGCCCTGCGCCGGAAGAATGATGGCTGTATTGACGCCGATCACTTCACCGCTTGATGTAATAAGCGGGCCTCCCGAATTGCCTGGATTCAACGCTGCATCCGTTTGAATGACGTTATCGATCAGCCGGCCGGACTGCGATCGCAAAGAACGGCCAATGGCGCTGATCACACCGGCCGTCACGGTCGCCTGGAAACCGTAAGGATTTCCAATCGCGATGACCACCTGGCCGACGCGCAGCGACTGGGAATCGCCGAGCGCTGCGGGAACCAGGTTGGATGCACTGATCCGGACGACGGCAAGATCGGTGTCCGGATCGTCGCCGACATTGTCGGCGCCATGGCGCTGGCCATCGGGAAAAACCACGTCGATCGCGCCGGCGCCGTGAACCACATGGCTGTTCGTCAGAATGAACCCGTCAGGAGTGAAGACAAAGCCGGAGCCCGAGCCGCCGCCTTTTCCCTGCTGACGCACCTCGATCTTGACGACAGATGGGCTGACGCGCTCTGCCGCCGAGATGACCGCTTCGGAGTAAGCATCAAGCAGTGACACGTTGGTGAACATGTGTCCAAACTTATGCCTGAATCCGGATTGTGCAAGCCCGCTACTGGTGAGACATCTCGAGCACGTCGCCGTAATAACGGACGCGGCCTTCCTGGAAAGCGTTCAAAATATCGGAGATAGGACTCAGCAAGGTGACGAAACGCATACTGAAGCCGCGGAACTGGCCCTGGGCGCCGCCGTTGTTCGCGGTGCGGATAAATTGACTGGAACCGTCGATCGGCAGCATCGCAACGTTTCCGTAGAATCGCCGCCAGGCGCTGTCCTGAAAAAGGTATTGCTCGACGTTGGAGAGATAGAACGCCATCACCTTGGCGTCGTGGTCCTTTAGATACTGCGCAACCGTCCGGATGGCTTTCGGCCCGCCAAAGTCACCGACCAGCGGTACGATCAGATTCTTCATTTCCATGTCGCGCATCGTCCGGTAGGCGTCTTCGGTCCCGAGGTAGCTTCGATTCTTCCCGTGCCCGTCGTTCATCGTCATCAGGTCCATGTACGTCGGCGAACCGCCGCCGCCAAAACCGGCTGCACCGGCCTGATAATCGATACCCGGCCCCGATTTCACGAAAACCCGGTATACATAGCCGATGCTCGCGATGTCGTCGTCCGAAAGAGCGAACTTGTGCTGTTTGACCAGCAGATCGATTGCATCGCTGAGATATTTCTTGAACAGCAGCGGGTCGTCCTGGATGCCGTCATACGAGGCGAAGAGTTCTTCCGGCGTGGATTGGGCGTCGAGATGAAGCGGCCGCTTGCGGGCAAATAAGTGCGAGAGAAAATCCGCGCGGTCGGGCGACAGTTCAAAGAAGGCCCGGTACATCATCAGTTCGAGCATGTTTTGCCGCCGGATATCGATGATGAAGGCCATCTTCGGCTGCAGGGCCGCGATGTAAGTGAAATTCTGTTCAGGGCCGACGCCAAGGTATACGCCCGGCTTTACCGTGTCCTTCAAAGAGGGAATGACCATCTGGAAACCCAGTTCGTTGGATAGGAAGTTCTCGAAACGGAAGGAGCCGCCTTCCTCCGAGAAGTCCGTGATCATCTTCCAGAAGGCGTCGTCCGAAAGTCTGGTTGGCAGAGGTTCAGTGGCCCGAACCGACAGGACAAGGCCGGCGACGAGGCAAATCGCGCTAATCAGTCTGAGGCACTTTTGCACGAGTCAAATAGTACTGAATTGCCGGCGTAATGATAAGCGATAAGACCATCGAGACCAGAATTCCGCCGATGACGGCGATCGCGAGCGGCTGGAGCATCTGGGAACCCGCGCCCAAGCCCAGAGCCAGCGGGAGCATGCCCGCGACGGCGGCCATTGCGGTCATCACGATGGGGCGCAACCGACGGCGCCCGGCCTGGACCATGGCCTCTTCAATGGGCATTCCGGCGTCCAGAAACTTATGATTCGCGTCGAGAAGCAGAATGCCGTTCTTCGCGACGATACCGACAACCATGATCAACCCCATGAACGACGACACGTTGAACTCCGTCCGGGTAATCAGCAACGCGAAGCAAACGCCCGACGTCGACAGAATGGCGGAAGAAAGGATCGCGATCGGTGCGCTATACGACCGGAATTCGAATAACAACACGAGGAAAATCAGGACGATCGCCAGCACCAGAACAGTAACGAGATCCTTGAACGACTTCTGCTGCTGTTCATAGATTCCGCCGTATTGAACCCGGATCGTCGGCGGCAGCTTCAAATCCGCGACCGTTTTCTGCACCGCCGCAATGCCCGTCCCCAGGTCCACGCCTTCCAACCGTGCCGTCACATTCACGACACGCTGAAGGTTCTCCCGCAAAATCTCGGTCTGTCCCGGTTCCTCTTGAATTCCCGTCAAAGATCCCAGCGTTGCGGTTGATCCATTGGAATTCACGAGCATCGTGTTGCTCACCGCTTCCAATGAAGAACGGTTCGACGCGGGATACCGAATGCGCAGCGTGTATGGCCGGTCATTGACGATTACAGGCTGAGATGCCGGCTCGCCATCCATGATGGCGGAGGTCGCGATTTCGAGGTCGTCGGCCGCAAACCCCGCACGTGCCAATCTCTCGGGACTCACGTTAAATGTGACGGCGGGCCCGCTTGTAGTGTTTTCGATTCCGTCTTCGATATCGACGATCGGCTTCTTGTCTCCAATGGCGATGTTCATCAACGCGTCGCCGACGTGAGGCGCCCACTCCTTGAGAACACTCGCATCGTCGGAAAACAGCTTCACCGCGACCGGCTCGGGAGCGCCGCCGCTCAGGTCGCCGATCATGTCCTGTAACAGCTGAACAAATTCAACGTCGAGAACCGGTTCGGTTTTTTTGATCTTGTCGCGAATCTCGCCGATGACATCGTCGATGCCGCGCTTCCGCTCGTCCTTCAATTTGACCGTGAAGTCACCCGTATTCGGTTCGGTCACCGGAAATATCCCAAGCTGAAGACCCGTTCGCCGCGAAGTGCTTTCGACTTCCGGCGTCTCCTTTATGATCTTCTCGACATGGTTCAACACACGATTGGTTTCCTGCAGCGAGGATCCGGGCGGCATGTTGTAATCGAGCACAAATCCGCCCTCATCCATCGCGGGCAGTAATCCACTACCAAGCTGCCGGTAAGACAAATATGAAACGGCAATCAGCAATATGCAAAAGACGCCCATCAGCAACCGATGTTCCAGCAATCGCCGCAGCCAGCGTTCATAGAACCTGACGATGTGGCCGAAGAACCCATGCTCCACGTCTTCGTGCTGCGCGCCGTGGCGCCGGATCAGCAGCGTGCCTAAATTGCTGGTCCACACCAACGCGAGAACAAGGGAGGTCAGGAGAGCCACGCTCATGGCAATAGCGAGAGCACTGAAGAAGGAGCCTACGACTCCGGTGATGGTGATCAGGGGCAGGAAGACGACGATCGGCGTCAATGTCGATCCGATTAGCGGCACGGTGAGTTCCTTCAGCGCGCTCGCCGTCGCTTCGAGCGGCCCCTGCCCGGCATCACGGTGCAGTACAATGTTTTCGACGACTACGATCTTGTCGTCGATGACCAGGCCGACTGCCGCAGCCAGTCCACCCAACGTCATCAGATTGAAACTCTGGCCGAGGACACGCATCGCGATGAACGTCACAAACATGGTTACCGGCACGACCAGTCCGGTCATCAGCGCGGTGCCCCAATCGCGGAGAAACAGCCAGATCACGAAAGCGGCCAGAAGCAATCCAATGATGATCGCATCGCGGACGCTCTTGATGGACTCGTTGACAATATTGGACTGATCGTAAAACGGCTGGATCTGGACGCCTGCGGGCAGGCTCGGCCGGATCGCTTCCATCTCATTCCGGACGAGATTCGCAACATCGACGGTATTGCTGTCCGGCTGCCGGTTGATGCTGAGCAGTACTGCCGGCTTGCCATTCGCGGTCACCACGGTATAAGCAGGCGCAACCGTCGATCCTACGGTTCCGATGTCGCCAACGCGAACCGGAACATTGTTGACGCTCTTGACGACAACGCCGGCGATGTCCTCAGCATTGTGGACCTGACCGTTGACAAGACTCAAATACAGCTGGTGATTGCGATTCATCAGCCCCGGTGAATCGACGATATTCGTGTGGTTGATCGCGCCGAGAACATCACCGACCGAAACGCGCGCGTGAAGCATTTTCGAGGGATCGACCGTGACCTGGAATTCCGGCTCCTGCCCGCCCTGCACGAGAACTGTCGCCACGCCGGGCAGACGATTCAGCCGGGGCTTGATGTCGTATGTCGCCAGTTCCCAAAGGTCGGTCTGCGGAACCTTATCTGATGTAAGACTGTAGCCGATAATTGGAAAACTCGAGAAGTCCATCCGATGACTTTCGATCTTCGCCGTCGACGGAAGGCTGCTCTGTATGCGCGACACGGCAGAATCGACCATCTGCAGCGTCTCGACCATGCTCACATTCCAATTGAACGACATGTCAACTTCAGCCGATCCGCGGCTCGTCACGGAGCGGACCGATTCAAGCCCCGGTACGCTGTTGATCGCCTGCTCAATGGGCCGAGTGATCGTCACTTCCATCTGCTCGATCGGCATGACACCGTTGTCCACTCCGATCACGATCAGGGGGAAGTTCGTCGTCGGAAAGACCGCCACGGGAAGCTGCAAGGCCTCGTAAATTCCGACGATTCCCAGAATGATGATCAAAAAAATAATCGACTTGGAATGGCGGGAAAACCAATAGTGTTCAGGATTTTCTTTGGGATCAGTACTCATCTACTTATGGCTGCGTCCATTACTTCAGGTTTCGCGCTACCGCGCTCCCGCATCGCGCGCGCTTGCATTCGCTCCGCTCATGTAATCAGTTACTGTTCGTCGTCGTCGGCTTCTTCTTTGGCTGGCGCGACCTGGACCTTCGTCTTGGCGAAAACGTCTTCATCGAGCTTCGCAAGTTCGAAGGCTCCGGCGGTGACGACACGTTCCCCGTTATCGAGGCCCTCTTTGACCTGAACGTTCGCGCCATCACGGATGCCGAGCATGACGCTCTTTCGATGCGGCTTATTTTCAGCGTCGACGACCATGACGGAGGTATTGCCGGATGCGCTTGTCAGAACCGACGCCCATGGAATAACGAAGGCGGCAGGAACCGTTTGAGCAATCATTTCGAGGCGTAGGCTGGTTCCCGGCGTGAGCCGGTTGCCCATATTCGGCGCTTGCACCCAGACTTCAACGGTAGAGCTCGACGGGTCGAGAGCAGGACTGATCACGGTGACTTTGCCCGGTATCTGCGCGCCGCCATCGGTCGGGAAAATGTTTGCAGCATCGCCGACCTTGAGCTGTCTTGCGTCATCGACGGTAATATGCGAGCGGGCGACGATCTGAGACAGATCCATGACAGTAATAAACGGACTGCCGCTCGGCGGCATTTCGCCGGCATAAACCGGCCTGTCCGTCACGACGCCATCGATCGGACTGATAATCTGCGAATACCCGAGCTGAGCCCGAGCGCTCTCCGTACGCGCCTTCGCGGCATCCCGTTGTGCTGCGGCTCCTTTGATTTCCTGTTCCCGTCCCACGGACTGCACAGTCTGGAGATGTTTCGATGCAATCTCGTATTGATTCTTCGCCTGCACCAGCGCAACCTGCGCGTCGTTCACTTCCTTTTGCGAGATTGCTCCTTCTTTTAATAGCGCGACGCGGCTGTCGTAGACCTTCTGCTGCGCATCCATGGCATCTTTCGCGCCACGGACGTCGAGTTCCGCCTTCTGCTCTTCTTCCGGAACCGTACCTCTGGAGACCGTCTGATAATTCGCCTCCGCCTGCTCGAACGAGGCCTGATTTTCACTGACACTGCCCGCGAGGTCCCGATTCTCCAGTTCCGCCAGAAGCTGCCCGGCCTTGACGTGCGAGCCACGGTCGACATAAAACTTTTTGACCGGCGCGGAAATCTTCGGAACGATCGAGGACTGCTGAATCGGATAAAGCAGGGCGTCGGTTGTGACCTTGAGTGAAATCGGAGAACTGAGGACGGGCGCCACGTCTACGGTGACAATGTGTTCGCTCTCTTCCGGTTTCTCCTCTTTCCTGGCCGAGCATGCGGCCAGTAGAAGCGCAGCCATAAGCAGGATCAAACGGCAATCACGGTTCATTAAAAACTCCCTGTCACGGTCTGCAGCTCCGCCAATGCAATGCGGTAGCGCGTTTGAGCATCATCATAGGCGTTTCGCGCGTCGACGAGGGTTTTTTGTGCATCAACGACTTCCAGTGCGGTCGATTCACCGGCTCCATAGCGCAACTCCACCAGGCGGAGGCTTTCAGAGGCCAGTTCTGCAGCCTGCCGGAGGCCGTCTACCGCCTCACGAGCCGCCATGGCCTCGTTGTAGAACGCGTAAAGGTTCGCGACCGATTGCCGCTGCGTCTGCGTCAACTGGGTGCGCGCGAGTTCTTCATGCGCTTCCGCCTGCCGTACTTTGCTGCGTCTCGTTCCCCAGTCGAAGACCGGAATGTCCAGGTGCGCCTCGACGAAGTAACCGAGGTTGGGAAGCGGTCCTTTTAGGGTATCGGCGGCAACAGCACTGTGCAGTGCGAAAGCGTTCGCCTCGATCCCGTAATGAGCGTCGACAAAGAACGTCGGCAGAAACGCATTGCGAGTGGCGCGAACATCCAAAGTCGCTGCGCGCAAGGTTTCCTGCGCCGCTCTCAGATCGGGATTTTGCCGGCCCGCCATTGTCTCCACGTCGGCGAATGGAGGCAATGTCCGCGCGGAATCGAGATCGTCGACCGCCGTGAAATTTTCATTCAACCCGGAAAACAGGAGCACTGCCAGACTCAGACGAGCGTTTTCTATAGCGAGAGCGGCATCCTGGAAACCCGCTTTCTGTTGCTGATACTGAATCTGCGCTTTAACAACGTCCGCCCGGGCAACCTGCCCCAATCGCTCCTGCTGCTGCGTCACATCGAGAAAGCGCTGCGCCGACTGCAATGACTGCTGTGCGGTCGCATACTTACGCTGGCTCGTGATCAATGCATAGTAATTGCGCGTAACTGTCAGCGCGAGACCGCGTTGTGCAATTTCGATCTTCGCTCTGGCGAGAGCCTCGGACGCTTCCGCCCGGTGAACATTTGTTTGGGTAAACGTGTTGGCGTTGATGTCCTGGTGCGCGACGGCCTGTTCACGATAAACGTGAACACCGTCATTGGTCACATAACGTCCGCTCGGCGTGATTCCATTTCCCTGCGTGCCAAGATATTGCGTCGTTTCATTCACGCCCGGCAGAAGCGACTGCTTTGCCTGTGCACGATCTTCGCGCGCCACGGCGGCGTCGGTGATTGCGGACTGCAGATTGATGTCAAACCTTCTCGCGCGATCCAATGCGTCTTGCAGTGTAATCACGGGAGGCGCCGCCGCGTCTCCCGGAGGATGAACCAGCTGGAGCGGTTGCGGAGCTGTGTTCTGCCCATAGAGCGGGATCGTCGCGGCGGCGATGAAAAGAACGAATGAGCAGAACACCTTCATGCACGATATCTCCTATATTCTATTTTCCTACAACAAGCACCTTGAATGAATCGGCGACGTATCCGCGACCGCGTTGTCCAGGCTGGGCTGGAAGCGGATCCGCCACTGGCAGATAAACATTGTGCGTTTTCTCATCCACGGCAATCGTGCGGGCGCCGGTCTTCGTCGCGACGTTGTCGAACACTTCGTACTTCCCTCCGTTATCGTGAACGATCGTGAGCGTGCCGTCCCCATTTGAACTGATTGCATATCCGGTTCCCGGATCGAAAGCCACGCCATCGGAGTTGGCGCCGATCGCCGGGGACGCAATGACTTTGCCGGCGTCGGGATCCGAGATTGCCATGACTCGATTGCCGCAGACGGAGAAAAGGCGCCGTTTTTTGACGTCCATGGCGAGGCCCGACGGACCGTCGCAGGAGGGCTTCAGAGAATAACGTTTTGTAACCTTCGCAGTAGCGGCATCGATCTCGACGATTTCACTCGTATCTTCGAGATTGTCATAGACATGCCCACGATCGTCGGCGACGGGAAATTCGGGCTTGCCACCGAGAGGAATGGTGGCAACGACCATTCCGGTCTTCGCATCGATCACCGAAGAATCGTTCGACCGGCCGTTGAACGTCAGCACGCGGCCGCTCTTGGGCTCAAAACGAATCCCGTCCGGGTTCATGCCGGTAGCAACCTGGCTGATCATCTTCAATGTCTTCATATCGAAAATAGTGACATTATTTCCCCGCCCGTTGCTGACGAAACCCCGGTTCAAAGCAGGCGCGAGCGCGATACCGTGCACGCCAGGCGTATCCGGGATGTCCCCGACAACCTTGCCGGCGTCCGGATCGACGACGACAACGTGCGTGGCGTGCGAAACATACAGACGGCGCGCGGCACTGTCCATCGTGATGTAATCCCAACCACCATCGCCGCCGATTTTGATTTCTTTCAGAATTTTCCAACCCGTCGGCGCCGCAAATGCGCCGATCGCGAACAACGCAGACAGAGTCAGGGTGATCACTTTCCGCATCGATCCTCCTCAATAGTCAAACATAAAGGCGGTAAAGTATCGCAGGGCGAAGGCCGGCTGCAATTAAATCGAGATTAATTTCCGTTTATCTGGAACCGACGGGGGCCGGATAGGGGCATTATAGGGATCGGCATGAGGATCCTGCTTGTCGAAGACGAACCTCGCGTCGCAA
Organism: Terriglobia bacterium; assembly: GCA_036496425.1. Classification (NCBI taxonomy): domain Bacteria; kingdom Pseudomonadati; phylum Acidobacteriota; class Terriglobia; species Terriglobia bacterium. The sequence goes on from DASXLG010000403.1 coordinate 17,150, forward strand.
GCGTCGTTTCGCGCGCCCTGCGCGAGAATGCGTACGCCGTGGACGTGGCGAAGACCGGCGAGAAGGCGATTGAGCTGGCGACGCAAAAGCCCTACGACAGCATTCTGCTGGATCTCCGGCTGCCCGGTGTCAGCGGGCTTCAGGTTTGCCGCGAACTCCGCGACGCCCACATCGATACGCCCATTCTCATGCTCACGGCGCGCTCGCTGGTCGAGCAGCGCGTGGAAGGCCTCGACGCCGGCGCCGACGATTACCTGACCAAGCCCTTCGCACTTTCCGAATTGCTGGCGCGCGTCCGCGCGCTGGTGCGACGGCGGCTGAATGACGGCGGGCGCTTGCTTCGCTACGCGGACATTGAAATCGACCGGCACCAGCGCCGTGTTACCCGGGCCGGACGGGCCATCCCGTTGACGGCCAAAGAATTTGCTTTGCTTGAATTTCTCACGGCCCGCGCTCCCGATGCGGTATCCCGCAGCGAAATCATCGAACACGTCTGGGCTATCCACTTCGACACGGAAACCAATCTCGTCGAGGTTTACATCAATCGTCTGCGGCAGAAACTGGCCCGGAAGGGCGAGTCTAAGATTATCCAGACCGTTCATGGCGTCGGATACTGCATGAAATCGGAAACAGAATGAAGATCCGTTGGCGGCTCACACTCGTGTTCTGCCTGGCGGCCGGCGGCTTGCTCGCGATCTCTTATGGCAGCTTCTACATGATCTTCCAGCGCGTGCTGCGCGATCAATTCGATCACCGGCTCGCCGAAATCGCGGCCCCGATCATTCTCGACATCTCCGGAGACCCGGACGATACGGACGTCGATCAACTCGCCCTGCCCTATGAATATTTCGAGGTGTTGGATACTTCCGGCGCCGTTCTTCAACGCTCACGCAACCTGCACGAGGACCTGCCGGCGGCCATCCGGCCAGGCCTGCAGACATTGCGGCTGCCGGGCATCGGCGAAGTGCGGCTCACCGTCATCCCCTTCCAGGCGGGAGTTCACCAGTGGCTCTTCATTGCCGGCGGTTCGACGCGCGAAACCGATCTGGCGCTGGCAGCGCTACAGCGGTTTGCGCTGGTTCTGCTTCCGGCGAGTCTGCTCCTGACGGCGGCCGTCTTCGGTTTCTACTCGAACCAGCTTCTGGCAAAGATCGATGCCGTCGTCGGACAGCTCCGGCAGTTCGTCTCCGATGCCGCTCACGAACTCCGGACGCCGCTGGCCGTGCTGCAGGGAGAAACGGAGTTGCTGCTCACGAAACAGCGGACAACCGATGA
>DASXLG010000404.1 GCA_036496425.1 Terriglobia bacterium
CAACGCTTCCAATTTGATCTTGCCGGCGGGAGACGTGAAAATCGGGCCTTACGATTACAATATTTATACTAACAGCCAGTTTCCCGATGTGCGGGAAATCAACAGCCTTCCCCTGAAAACCGTCGGCGAGTCGAGCGTCACAGTTGGCGATGTCGGCCACGCCGAAGACGCACAGCAGATCCAGACGAACATCGTCAGGGTCGATGGTCAGCGATCGGTCTATCTGCCGATACTCAAACAGGGCGGCGATACCAACACCATTCAAGTAGTGGACGGTGTAAAACGGACACTCGGCAAGCTCACCGATGTCCCCAACAATCTGAAGCCGCGCGTGGTTTTCGATCAATCCCTCTACGTAAAGAGCGCCATCGATACGTTGTTGCATGAAGGTGGAGTTGGCCTGTTGCTGACGGCTCTGATGGTGCTGATCTTCCTCGGCAGCACGCGCGCCACCGTGGCGGTTTTTCTCTCCATTCCGCTATCGGCGTTGGCGGCCATCATCGGCCTCTATTTTGGCGGTAGTTCGATCAATTCGATGGTGTTAGCCGGCCTCGCGCTGGTGTTCTCGCGGTTGATCGATAACGCCGTGATCGTGCTTGAAAATATTTTCCGGCATCTGGAACTCGGTGAATCGCCCGAAGTGGCCGCGGAGAAGGGCGGGCACGAAGTGTCGCTGGCCGTTCTGGCAGCCACCTTGACGAGTGCGGTCGTGTTCTTCCCTGTGACTTTCCTGTACGGCGTGAGCCGCTTCCTGTTTTCGGCGCTCGCTATAGCCGTGGTGCTGGCGCTGTTCGCGTCCTATATCGTAGCGATGACGGTGGTTCCGTTATTCTGCGCGCGGTTCATTAAGTCGGCTTCTCATGTCGCTGCGGTCGAGGACGGTTCCGAACCGCCCTTGCCGCCAGTGGTCCGGCCCCGCGGCGGGATTCTCGCCTGGGGTAAGCGATTCAATGAACGCTTTGGCCGGCAGTTTCATCGTTTCCTTGATGTCTACGAGCGCTATGTGCGCCATGCACTAGAGCGCCCGAAGACGGTCGTCTGGGGAATTTTAGGCGCATTCGTTCTCAGTCTTGCCCTGTTTCCATTTCTCGGTTTGGCATTCTTTCCCCAAACGGATGCCGGCCAGTTTGTCATCAATGTGAAGGCGCCCTCTGGAACCCGTGTCGAAATCACCAATCAAGAAGTCGCCCGGGTTGAAAACATCATCCGCAACACAGTAGCTCCGAAGGATCTCAAATTGATCGTCTCGAATATCGGCGTCATTCCGGGTTTCTCCTCGATCTATACGTCGAATTCGGGACCTTATACCGCGACCGTGCAAGTGGCGCTCAACGAAGGGCACAGCCTCAGCAGTTTCGAGTACATGAGCCGAGTGCGCCGCAAGCTCCAGGAAGATATGCCCGAACTCAGCACCTTTTTTCAATCCGGCGGCATGGTTGACGCTGTGCTGAACCAGGGCTTGCCCGCACCGATTGACGTGCAAGTCAGTGCATCGAATTTGGATTCGGACTTCACAGCGGCCAGCCATTTGGCTGGGGAAATACGGAAGGTGCCCGGCGTGAGCGACGTGTACATCCCTCAGGATGTCGATTACCCGTCTCTTCAGCTCGATGTAGATCGGCTGCGGGCCAGCGAACTCGGGCTGACCCAAAAGGAGGTTGTGGATAACGTCATCACCGGCCTTACCTCCAACGGAATGATTGCCCCCAGTTACTGGATCGATCCGAAGACCGGAAACGACTATATGTTGACAGTCCAGTATCCCGAGCAGAACGTCCGCAGCCTTTCGGACTTGCGCGACATCACCCTTCGATCTCCGGACGCAAAGTCGCCCGCGCTTCTTGATGCGGTCAGCCACATCTCGCGGTTCAGCGCTCCCACCGAAGTGGACCACTATCAGATCCAGAGATCTTTCGACATTTACGTCAACCCTGCGACCGAAGATCTTGGGGGCGTGGCCAGCGCGGTTCGCAAAATCGTGGCGGCGGCCGATCTCCCAGAGGGCACTCGGGCGAATCTGCGCGGGATGGTTCAAGGTATGGAAGATTCGTTCCGCAGCTTCGCGATGGGACTTTCACTTTCCCTGCTCCTCCTCTATCTCATTCTCGTCGCGCAGTTCCGCTCGTTCCTGGATCCCGTTCTCATCTTGCTGGCTGTGCCAACCGGGATTATCGGAGTGCTTCTGATTCTGCTTTTCACCGGGACGACTCTCAACGTGATGTCTCTCATGGGTCTCATCATGATGGT
>DASXLG010000405.1 GCA_036496425.1 Terriglobia bacterium
TGAAGAAGTTGGTGAACTGGGCGTCGGTGACCGAGGTGTTCTGCGACACCAGGTCGGACAGCGTGCGGGCCACGAGGGTGACCTTGCGATCGACGGCAACGCCGGTGGAAAACTCGACGGCGCCGAAGAACAGCACCAGCATCAGCGGGACGGTGACGGCGAACTCGGTCGCAGCAATGCCGCTACGGTCGCGCCCGAACTCGGCAAGACGCCGCCAGAAGATCCGGAACGGTGTCGAGATCGCCGCCTTCATCGCCACGCTCCTTAGCAACCCGACGCCGGCGCCGAGAACGGCTCGTTCTGAAACGCCGCGGTCGCGGTGAGCCATTTCTTGGTGGTGCCAGGATTGGACATGTTGAAGCCGAGCCCGGTGACGAACAACGGCCACTGGTACGAAAGACTCACGAACACGATGTCGCCGCCATTGCCGGGGCAATAGTTCTGAGCGCCGGTGAAATTGCCGCTGCCATCGTACACGGTGCTGTTACTGATAGACGAAAATGCAGGATAGCTTTGGACATTGACCTTGACGTTGGCGCAGGTGAACAGCGCCGGGATCTGGTTGCAGACATAGGTCTTGAATTGCGCCTGGGTCATTGAGCCGCTCTGCGCCTGCCCGGTCAAGATATAGCGCGCCGCCGATTGCGTAACGGTTTCCAGCACCTGGGAGGCGAAGAACATCAGCGCAACTTCGATGATCGCAAACAACAGGGCGAAGAACACCGGCGCCACGAGGGCGAATTCCACCGCGGCTGAACCGCGCCGATGACGGCGGAAGCGGCGCAGCAGGGTCTTCAGGGAAACGGCAGACGGCATCGGCAATCCCAAGGGCTTACGGCTGCATCGATGCCGCCAGAAATAGCCGAAACTCATTGTTGAATTGTTGCGCCAAAGGCGCGCGCGGCGGGACGCCGTGTTAACGGATCATTAACCAGGTATGCAGACGGCGCACCGAGGCCAAGCGAAGTCCTCAGTGGCTGGCGCAGGACGGATTGCAGCTGTAGGTCTGGCGGTCGGAGCCGCGATAGACCGTCACCAGCGACTGATCGGTGAGCTTGGCTTCTTCCCGCTTGGCATCGACGATGCTGCGCAGGGCCAGGGTCAGGATGCCCATCTGGCGGGCGCGGGCCAGCGTTTCCGCCTGCCCGGGCTGCAGCTCGAGCGTGGCAGTCTTGCCGACCAGATTGGTCTGGCCGTCCTTCTCCTTGGGGGCCTGGTCGATCGCGAGCACGCGGATGTTCGACAGGATCACCTCGGAGACGATGATCTCGGGGACCGACGGGTTTTCGGGATGTTTTTCACGCCGCGAAAGAATCACGTCGACCCGGTCATTCGGCAGGATGAAGCCGCCGGCGCCGGTCTCCGGCGAGACTTCGGTCGAAACCGCGCGCGCACCGCTGGGCAGGATCGCGGCCATGAAGCCGGAGCCGGAGCTCTTCACCAGCTTCTGCTCGCGGATCGGCTCGCCGGCGATGACGGGATCGCGCGCGATCGAACCGGCGATCTGCGTCACGGCGTCGGGGCGGTCGGGCTTTTTGATGAAGCTGTTGCTGGCGGTCGCCGACGGCCAGGTCTGCCACACCATGTCCTCCGGCTTGACGGTCTGGCCGAGGCCGATGTCGGACTTGGCGATCAGCACGTCCACGGTCGGCAATTGCGCGACCGGCTCGGTGGGAGCAGACTTGTTGTCACTGGAGCCGCTGGCGAGCCAGGCGGCGACGCCCCCGGCGCTCAGCGCAATACCAAGGACGATGATACGTGCGGTCTTCATACGCTTTTACTCTTCCGCGCCTCTACTGAACACTGGCCAAGGCGATACGCAGCGGAACCCGGCGGCCGACGCCGCGAGTGTGGAGTCAATTAGTGAAAGAACCGCAAATGCGGGGACGGAAGTTTTAACGGCGGAAGGGAAAAACCATCTGCCCGACGAAGGCATCCGGCATCGTGGCTTCGTCCTTGCCGTATTCCTTCGGCAGCTCGTTCTCCGGCATCCGGAACGTACCGAACAGGATATCCCAGAGCGGGAAAGTGCCGGCAAAATTGGTGTTTCCGCCCTCATCGAGCAGGGTGTGATGCCAGCGGTGGAATACCGGCGTCGCCAGCACATATTTGAACGGGCCCAGTGTCCAGTTCAGGTTGGCGTGCACGAATGCCGAATGGAGGGTGTTGAACGGCGCCAGCAGCACCATGGCGTTCGGCGAGATGCCGGCCATCAGCAGGACCACGTCGACGCCGATGGTTCCGATCAGCAAATTGACCGGATGGAAACGCGCCGCCGAGATCCAGTCGAGATCCTTCGAGGAGTGATGGACCGCGTGATATTTCCAGAACCCGGTGCCGTGGAACATCCGGTGCAGCCAGTACAGCATGAAGTCCGCGGCGACCAGGAACACCAGCGTCTGTGCCCAGAGGGGCAGCTGCGCCAGCGGGCCGTGGCCGTCGTCATAGAAGGCGATCAGATCGTCGGCATCGTGGATATTGAAGATAGCGGCGGCCCCGACCACCAGGAGGCCGATCCGGAAAACCCGGGCGAAAGTCGGTACGAAGAACCAGTAGACGACGTCGGTGACGATCTCGCGCTTGCGCCACCACGGCCCGCCGTCGTTGCAGGCCCAGAAATGGGTGAGCACGGTGAACACGACCGCCACCGCCAGCGTGATCGGCAACACCTTCTCGATGGTCGCGCCCAACATCACCAGAATTTCCAGCGGCAGCCCGGACATGGTCACCTCGTCAGTTCGGGAATAGCAACGCTTAACTCCCGGCTGATTAAGGAGTTGTGAACCCCAGCCCAGTGGGCGCGGTCAAGCCTCTCTCCGCGCTAACCCGGAAATGCAGCCCTGAGTCGCCTTGAAGTCAGGATTGCATCATTCGAAATGACGGGGCCATACAGGCCAGCCTCGACTATGAATCGGCTGTGAAAAAAGTCCACCACCGATGTTAACAGCTGGCATGGGAGTCTTAGTCTTCGCTCCAAGGGTCCGTATCCGTTCGCCGATGTTGAGAACATTGCCCTTTCCGGTAGATAGCCCGTGCTGACACGCTCGTGCCGGTGTCAAGGGCGCGAAGCGCCGCGAAACCCTTGATGCCGGCGGAAGGCAACAAGCACCATGGAGTCCGGAGGTGGTCAGCGTTGGTTGTTTTTTGATGGCCAGCTTCTCGGAATGCTGCCGTGGCTCGCCTGCAGAAATCCACCAGTTGGAATATCTTAACCTTCGCCCGTTTATGTTCCGCAGCTTAAACCCGTGGGTGCGTTTGAGCGCGTACATGAACCGGATGCTTATCGGCTTTGCGGTCCTTTCGATCGGTGCTGTTTCGGTCGGAGCCTCCATTGTCAAGAAGCAAACCTTTTCAGACTCGCATCGTCGAAGCCGCCAAGTCATTCTTTATTACACGCTTAGCCGAATCGATAATCCCATCATCGTTCTCGGCGACAGCATCGTCGAAGCGTCCACGCTGCCACGCGAGCTCTGCGGTCATCCCATTGTCAACGCTGGCCTAGACGGTGCCTCAACGGCGAGCGATTTGGGCAACTGGCTCGTGGATGTGCTCGATGGCAAATCCGCGTCCGCCATCGTGGTGGCGTTGGGAACCAACGACGTGTTGGCCGCACGTGACTTGCCGCAGTTTAAGGCAAACTACAGGACACTGTTGTCGCAGCTTTCGAAGGCGGCGGCTCGCGTGATCGTGTTGGCGGTTCCCCCCATCGATGCTTCACCTCGCCTGGCGGTCGACGCCCAAGATAAAGCTATGCGCCTGATCGACAGCTATAATTCCGCTCTACCTGAACTCACTGTCCGAGGCGGCGCGACCTTTGCTGCGTTGCCGCCGATGCCGACACCGCACACGATCGACGGAGTGCATCTGAGCGTCGCCGGGTATGATCTGTGGAATCAAGCCGTTTTGCAGGGAGCATCCGTCCTGTGCGGAACGAAATAAAACCAGCGGCTGCCTCCGCCCCGGCAAACAAGCTCCTGGGATTGGAGTTGCTACGTTTCCTGGCGGCTTTTGCCATTCTGGTATATCACTATCGTCAGTTCGCCTTCGTGGGCGACGAGGAAGCCGATCTATTTCTGGATCAGCTGCCGTTCCATTGCCTGCTCGGCCCGCTCTACGAGAGCGGTCCGTACGCGGTCCGGATGTTCTGGTGCATAAGCGGCTTCATATTCTTCTGGAAATATCGCGACGCTATCGCCGATCGCTTGCTTGACGGCTGGAAATTCTTTGTCTTGCGTTTTTCACGGCTCTATCCGCTGCACGTCGCGACACTTGTGCTCGTGGCCGCTTTGCAGCCCCTGTATTTCCACATCCATGGATATTTCTTTGTCTATCAAAACAACGACTCCATGCATTTCCTGCTACAACTATTTATGGCGAGCAACGCCACTTCCCAGCATGCCCTCAGCTTCAACGGACCGATCTGGTCGATATCGGTCGAGGTGCTGGTCTATTTTTTCTTCTTCATGATGTTGCTGTTGACCCGGTCCTGGCTGCTCAATGTGGCGCTGATCGCTCTCTGCCAGATGATTCCCGGAGAGGTCGCGGACTGCTTTGCCTTCTTTTATGCCGGCGGGCTGGCGGCAATGGCGCGGCAATCCGCAGGCTCTTT
>DASXLG010000406.1 GCA_036496425.1 Terriglobia bacterium
CAAACGCTCAAAGCCGAGGGCGACGAGCAGATCGGTATCGATATCATCCGCAAGGCAACCGAAGAGCCGCTGCGTCAGATCTCTGGCAACGCCGGTTTCGAAGGCGCCATCATCATCGAAAAGGTTCGCGCCAACGCGGACCCCAATTTCGGCTTCAATGCCGCTACTGGCCAGTACGAAGACCTGGTGAAATCCGGTGTCATCGACCCGACCAAAGTCACCCGCTCCGCTCTGCAGCACGCCGCTTCAATCAGCGCTCTCATGCTGACCACCGAAGCAATGATCTGCGAAATCCCGGAGAAGAAGGCGCCTGCTGGACCTCCCGGCGGCCACGGGCCGGAGATGGATTACTAAATCCGTCGAAGCCAAATTAAAAAGAAAAAGCCCGCCTGGCAGCAATTTGCCAGGCGGGCTTTTTTCTTTGTCCGGATCGCGATCAGCGGCGCGTCTTCAACTCTTCTTCGGCGGCGTCCCAATCAATTTCCGGAGATCCATCCGGGCACCCGCGCTGATGCCAGCGATGATAGGCCCGCGCCGAAACCTCGTCTCGGCTGGCCGAGCTGGTTTTCGCCAAGTTGCTTTTCGTGTCGAGCTGAAGACTCGCGTCCTCTTCCGCCGCTGTCCCGCTGCGAGGCGTAGTTCCGGTGCTCCGCGGTCCGGAAACAATACTAGGTGCTGGGGAGCTGCCCGTGGCGCCAGGCGTTACGTAAGTAGAGCCAGCTCCGGCTCCCGCCCCAGCTTCTACTCCTGACGTATCCACGCCTCTCGAACCCACAGACAAATCCGCGTTCCCTGCGATTGTGTCGTTGATGCTCAAGCCGCTACGAGGTTTCTTTAAACGCTCGTCCGCCCGTTCTTCAAGATTTTCTTGTTTTACTCTGGTTTCAGCCACAACTCGTGGCCCTCCTTTGGATGGGACGACAAATCCGCGATATTGGCAGCCTAGGTCTTCTTCGAGGTTTTTTTCGTCGAGGACTTGCGTTTGCTCGCCTTGCGTTTCGTTGGAGAAGAGGGGATATCGGCCCCCGAGCGGCGCGCCTCGCTCAACCCGATTGCGATCGCCTGTTTCCGGCTCTTCACTTTTTTGCCGCTCCGCCCCGACTCCAGTTTGTGGTGCTTGTATTCATCCATCGTGCGCTTCATCTTCTTTTTCACGATGCCCTTCGAGCGTGGCGTTGAGCCCGAAGATGTCTTCTTCTTGGTTGCCATGTGAGTTCTCCCTGCACTTGGGAGCGGCCGCGGAACAAAAGGTTTCAGCCAAATGAATTCAGCCGGCCCGCTGCCGGATGCGCGCAACTGCGAAAAGCGCACCCGCCATCAACAGCCACATGGACGACGGCTCCGGCACGGCGGTCTCCTGAATATCCACGTTGTCGACCCCCAATTGGAAAGTAAACACGTTGTCCGTCTCGGCGAACCGCAGCATTAACGGCGTGTTCAGATGACTATTCAGCAGCGTGGTGATGTCGGAAGCGTGGTGGCTATATCCGGACACCAGCGCATCGCCGGTCGTGGTTTGGAACAGGTTCATCAGCAGGTCGGCCGCCGACACGCTGAACGGATCCGCCCCTCCCGCAAGAATGTCCACGCGCGCCTGTTGATTGAGGGTCGGCGTCGCAAAGTCGAGGCTATTGGACGTGGAAAAAGCCGCCGCCCGGTTTCCAATGAACAGGTCGAAGCTCAGGACAGACTGGGGAACCGGCGCAGTCACCGTGAAGGTCTGGTAAAGCACATGAGCGCCAGGCCCTTGCGCGTCGGTCATCGCGGCTGTAGAACCTCCGGGGGGCGCAGGCACCGCCGTCCCATTCACCGGACTCACCATGCCGGTTTGCAAGGCGAAGGTCCCATCGCTCCCGGCTTGATCGGCTCGTGTCCAACCGGCAAATCCGGATTCGAAACCGCCGTTATTGATAGAAGCCGCCGGCGCACGAAATAATAGCGCGCAGGCAAGCGTTGCCGAAAACCTGATAAATAGCTTCATACATTTCCCCCTTATGGCTTCCTGCTGATCTGGTAGATGGCATTGTCCGTCAACGACACTACGTAAAGCTTCCCGTCTGGACCCTGCTCGATGTCGGGTGTCGTCCCGAAGCCTTGGCCGATCAGCAGAGTTTCACTCTCAGTGCCCTCGAATTTGTTCGCGCGAAATAAATTGTCCGCAACGGTATCGGCCAGCCTCGGGTCGGCGCTCACGTCAACATGCATCCGGTCCGCCGTGAGACGCAAGCGGTACAAGCTGCCGCCGGTTCCACCCACCTGCTGGAAGCTCCGCGCCGAACCAATCCACAACGTGCCATCATATTCCGCTCCCAGCGCGGCGCCCTGCACAAAGGTGGCACCCGCCGGCCCAATCTCGTATAACCAGCTAAATTCCGGATCTCGGTACACAGCGCCGGGAAGCATGAACATGCGGGATTGAGCTAAAGCCGGCGTATAGGCAACCCGCGTTGGAGGATAACGGACCTGCTGCAGATTACTGCCGAACAGCGTTGTCTCGATCGTCTTAAACTGTTCGATCCGGCTCAACGGTCCGGCTAACTGGACCCATCCGCCGTTCATCCCGGGCACAATCCGGTTCACCTCGCTCATGGCGTCGTCGGCGTTCTCTGTGTCCCACAGGCTGCCGCTCACCGGGTCGAACGCCATCCCGAAGCTATTACGGTGCCCGTATGAATAGATCTTCTGGATATTGCTTCCTACCTCTCCGCCCATGGCGGCGCCCGCCGCGAAGAACGGGTTATCGGCGGGCGTGCTTCCGTCCTCATTCAGCCGGAAAATCACGCCGGTCAGATGAGCATTGTCCGGCGCTGGTCCGCCAAATGTGTCGTCCACAAACGGCTCCGAAAGGAACGGGCCATTCGGCAGGTTCTGGAGCCAGCCTCGACGCCCCTGGTCGCCCATGAACAAGTAAAGCTTTCCGTCGGGCCCGAACCTCAACACGCCGCCGTTGTGATTGGCCTGCTCGGCTGCATTCGTCGTGCCCGGGTGCCCCGGCGCCGCCACGTTGTCGGTCTGCCGCGAGCGTATCAGGAGCAGGTTCTTATCGAAAACCAGAGTGGATCCGTTCCAGACGAAGCGATCCACGCGATTCCCCAACAGAGCAACCTCTGAAACCACGGCGCTGTCCACCCCAGTGCTGCTTTCCGTCCAGCGGATGTAGACAAACGGTATCGCTGGAAAATTCGGATGTAGCACCAGGCTCAATAGACCGCGCTCGGAGTTGGAATTCACGGCCAGGTCGAGCACGGGCGCCGCCTGCACAACGCCGTTTATCACTCGTTTGACCTGCCCCGAAGCTTTT
>DASXLG010000407.1 GCA_036496425.1 Terriglobia bacterium
TGGAGCTTTTTTCTTCGTTGCCATTATCAATTCACCTCCGATCCTTATTCTCTTTACGACTATTGCTCACCTCTTTTGGGTAAGCTTCGTGTTTAAAAATATTTTTAAGACATGTTACACAAAAATACAAAGTAAAAATCGCGCGCGGCTCCGTTTTTTAAAAGATCGATGCAATCGGGTATCATGACCCGGCGTGGAACTCGCGAGCGGAAGAGTTCGTATAGAGACAGATAATGACCACCAGAAAAAAACTTTTGATCGCTGTTCTGATCGTTGCCGGCGCCGGCTCGACGGCCGGATACAGCATATTCGCGCGCAACAGAGGGGTCGTTGCCGTCGAGGCTGGACACGTGGTTCAGCAGGATCTGACCCAGACCGTGTCGGCCAATGGAGAGATCAAACCGAAGAAAGATGTGAACGTGAGCTCGAACATGATGGGCCGCATTATCCGGCTGCCCGTCAAAGAGGGTGATCGCGTTCACGAAGGTGACCTGCTGGTTCAGCTGGAGTCGATCCAGAGCGAAGCCGACGTGAAATCGGCGGAGGCGAGCCTCGATGCGGCGGCGGCGGATGTCGAAGGTACCGTCGCGCAGATCCGGTCCGCGGACGCCGCCGTCGCATCCGCGAAAGCGGAGATCACCCGTTCCGAAGCCGATCTACTCCGGGCCAGGCAAAACTTCGACCGGCAGGAACAATTGAGCAAGCAGGGTCTGATCGCGAAAGACGCCTATGAGAAGGCCAAGGCGGATTATGAGATCGCCGAGGCAACGCTCAACTCCGACAAGGCGCGGCTCGCCCAGGCGGAGGCTCAATCGGCGCAGATGCTGAAGCAGCGCGATAGCACGGCGATGCGAGTCGCTCAACAACGCGCGGCCCTGGTCCGGGCCAAGGATCAGTTTTCGAAGACAACGATCCGCGCAACCCTGGATGGCGTCATCACCTATTTGCCGGTCAACGAAGGCGAGACCGCCATCGTCGGAGTTCAGAATCAGGCGGGAACCATCCTGATGACAATCGCCGATCTGTCCGTGATTACGGCCGAAGTCAATGTCGACGAAACCGACATCGTCAACGTGAAGCTTGGACAGGAGGCTCGAATCAAAGTCGATGCTCTGGGGGATAAGGTTCTGCTCGGACATGTTTCTGAGGTCGGCAACAGCGCCCTCACCAGAAGCAGCGGGACAGCCTCGACAGCGACGGCAGGCACGAGTCAGGAGGCGAAAGACTTCAAGGTGGTCGTGACGCTCGATAATCCACCGTCCGAACTGCGGCCCGGTCTCTCCTGCACCGCCACGATCGTTACTGCAACGCGGCCAAAAATTCTGACCGTGCCGATCCAGGCCCTGACCATCCGCGAATTCGATGCCGCTCCCGCTGCGGTAAACAAGGACTCCAACAACAATAAAAAGAAGGTGGAAAAAGAAGGCGTCTTCACGCTCAAGGACGGCGTGGCCTTGTTCCGCCCCGTGAAGACCGGTATCACCGGTACGACGGACATCGAGATCCTCGAAGGGCTCTCGGAAAACGACAACGTGGTGACCGGCCCGTACCAGGTGCTGCGCACTCTGCAGGACAACACACGGATTAAAATAGATAAGGCTCAATGACGCGCTATGGCCGCTGACCAGGACGCTCTAATACAAACCGACGATCTCTGGAAAACCTACGAGATGGGCAGCAGCGAGGTTCATGCCTTGCAGGGAGTCTCGTTCCGAATTCCGCGTAACGAATACGTCGCGATCATGGGACCTTCCGGCTCCGGCAAGTCCACATTGATGAACTTGATCGGCTGCCTGGATACGCCGACCAAGGGTCAGTATTGGTTGAATGGAAGGCTCGTCAGCGAGATGGACGACGACGAGCTGGCCCATATCCGGAACAAAGAAATCGGATTCGTTTTCCAGACCTTCAATCTCCTCGCCCGCGCTACTGCTCTGCATAATGTCGAACTGCCGTTGATCTACAGCGGCGTTCATTCGCGGGAGCGGACGGAACGCGCGAGGAACGCGCTCCAGATGGTCGAGCTTTCCGACCGGATGGATCACAAGCCGAACGAACTGTCCGGCGGTCAGCGCCAGCGCGTGGCGATCGCCCGGGCATTGGTCAACAATCCCTCGATCATCCTGGCGGACGAGCCTACCGGCAACCTTGATTCCCAGACCGGGGTCGAGATCATGAAGCTTTTCGATAAGCTCCATTCCGAAGGAAACACGATCATTCTGGTTACCCACGAGCGCGACATCGCGGAATATGCCCATCGTGTCATCAGCATCCGTGACGGAAAGATCGCTTCCGACGAGCGCGTGAAAAACTTCGTGAAAGGTTGATCAGTCCGGCAGACCGAACGTCAGAATGCTCGTCCCTGCCGCCACGGCGATGAACATTCCACTGTCTTCATCGACAAACACCAAACCCGTAACCGAACCGAGAACGCCGCCCCATGAATTTCCGTGATCTGCGTGATTCTGGTGAAACGGTTGCCGCTCATGTCACCGTGGTACGTCGGCCAGTCGATGTTGCGGCCGGGACCCTTGGCGAACGCAGCGCCGAGCAGCAGGAACAAACCCGAAAACACGCGAATTGTCCTCATAGTGGTGGCGATTATATTATGTCGAGCGCGAAAGGGGACCCTCCATGAAAGTTATAGTTTTGCTCGCATTGGCACTGACGGCGTTGACGCTCGTTCTGTCTCGGGCCTTCGCTGCCCAGACTCCAACCGGCTGTTCGCCGGCAGGAAACATCCAGTTTGTATGCGGCCAGCAGTCGCCCGAAGATCTCGTCCATCTGCCGGGGACCGATTGGATGCTGGCATCGGCTTTTGGCGGCGCTGGCGGTATTCGCCTGATTAATGTCCGCGACAAAACCTCGAGCACCCTTTACCCGAGCGCCGATGCCAGGGACCAACTCGACAAGAAAACCTACGACACCTGTCCCGGCGCCCCGGACGCTGACGACAAGGCGAAGTTCACGACGCACGGTCTTGCCTTGCGTGTGGGAAGAAATTCGACGCATACCTTGTACGCCGTTCACCATGGCAAGCGGGAGTCGATCGAAGTATTCGAGGTCGACGCGCGTCCAAAGCGGCCGGCAGTGACATGGATCGGCTGTGCCGTCGCTCCCGACCCGATCGGGTTGAATTCCATTGTGCCTCTGCCGGGCGATGGATTCATTGCCACCAATTATCTGGAGCGTGGAGCGAATGCGGCCGCCGCGCGAACGAAGTTGATGGCCGGTGAGAACAATGGCGAGTTGTGGGAATGGCATACGGGAAAGGGATGGGTGAAAGTGCCGGGAAGCGAAGCGTCCGGCCCGAACGGCGTGGAAGTTTCGAAGGACGGCAAGACGCTGTATGTCGCCGCGTGGGGCAGCCAGTCGTTCTTCCGTATGTCGCGAGGCCAGACGCCGGTAAAGCGGGATTCGATTCCGTTGGGCTTTCGAGTCGACAACATCCGCTTCGCGCCGGATGGCTCGATTCTGGCCTCAGGGCAGGGACAACGGACGTCGAATGTGGTTCGTATCGACCCAGGCTCTCTCAAGATAACCGAACTGATAAACCAGCCGGACACCCCCGCATTCGGTGCGGGAACCGTTGCGATTCCAATCGGCAACCAATTGTGGGTGGGATCGTTCCGCGGCGATCGGATTGCGATTTTTCCGGCGCCGAAATAGGCGAAAAACAGTCAGATCGACGCGACAAGCCGCTGCAATGCAGCCCGTGGATCACGGTCGTCCGTGACGGCGCGGCCAACGACGATGTAATCGGCGCCGGCGGCGAGCGCATCGTGGGGTGTGGCGATGCGTTGCTGATCGTTCATCGATTGTTCGGGCATACGGATCCCCGGAGTGACGATCTTGAAATTCGGATTGACCGCTTTCCGGACCAGCTGAATTTCGCGCGGCGAGCAAACGACGCCGTCGATGCCACATTCCTGCGCAAATAAGGCGAGCCGGTGCACCTGTTCATCCAGCGGACGTTCCACGCCGACCTCGAACAGGGCGCGCGTATCGAAACTGGTCAGGACGGTCACGGCGACGACAATCGGCCGGCGCGCCCCCAGCTTCTCGTGCAATTCCTTCGGTACGGCCTGCATCATCGCGCGGCCGCCGCTGGCATGGATCGTCATCATGCTGACGCCGAGTCTGGCGGCTTCAAGGGCCGCATGCGTGACCGTGTTCGGGATGTCGTGAAATTTAAGGTCGAGGAAAACCTTTCCGCGATTGCGAATGATCTCCAGAACGATTTCGCGGCCCCCGCACATGAACAGCTGGCTTCCGACCTTGAACATGCCTGCCAGGTCGTGCAATTCATGAACAAGCTCGATGGCTTTCTGGGGAGAGCTGACATCCAGCGCAATGATGATCTTTTCGTTCATGTCCCTATAATTTCATTTGTCCCACGAGGTCGCGGATGCGGGTTAGCCTTCTTTTTGTCAAAAACTTCTCGAGACCATCGATGACATGAAGCGGCGCCCGCGGATCCCTGAAATTGGCGGTCCCGATCTGAACGGCAGATGCGCCCGCCAGGAAATATTCAACTGCGTCCTCGGCCGTGACGATCCCACCCAGCCCGATGACCGGGATTTTCACAGCGCGCGCGCACTGATAAACCATCCGCAGCGTGATCGGCTTGATGGCCGGGCCGGAAAGTCCAGCCGTCACGTTATGGATTCGAGGTTTGAAACTGTCGGTATCGATAGCCATTCCGAGATACGTGTTGGCGACCGAGATCGCGTCGGCGCCGGCTTCTTCCGCTGCCCGGGCAAACTCGGTGATGTCCGTCACGTTCGGAGAGAGTTTCACGATCAGCGGCCGCCGCGCCCGCGCCTTCAGCGTTTTTGTCAGTTGCCTGGTCAGTTCCGGGCTCTGGCCGAAAACCATCCCACCCTGCTCGGTATTGGGGCAGGAAATATTGAGCTCGTAAGCGGCAATACCATTGCAGGTATTCAACTTATCCACGACCTCGGCATAGTCGTCCGCGTTAAATCCAAAGACGTTCACAAAGACGGCGCAGCCGGTGCTGCGGAGGAACGGCATTTTGTCCCGGATGAAGGCGTCGACTCCGACATTCTCCAGCCCGATGGAGTTCAGCATTCCCGAAGCGGTTGGAAACAGGCGCGGCGGCAGATTGCCTTCGATGGGCTTGGCAGAAGTACCCTTGACGCAAACCGCACCGATCCGGCGCAGATCGGCGAAGCGGGAAAACTCTTCCCCGTAGCCAAAAGTTCCACTGGCTGCAATAACCGGATTCGGAAGGCGGATGCCGGCGAGCTCGATCGAGAGATCAACGCCACTCATTAGCGATGAATCTAGCATATAATTTTCAGCTGCGCGCGTAGCGGGTGAACATGTCTTTGAAGCTCAACTATCAATTAATGAAGGCTGAGGAAGTGCGCTCGACGCTCGATCGCATGGCCGAGCAGATCCTCGAAGCCAACAGTGGCCGGCCCGTCGTCCTGATCGGTATCCAGAGGCGCGGCGTTCCGATGGCGCGCCGGATGGCCGCGCACATCGCGGCGAAGACTCAACGGGAACCGCAGTTCGGCACGCTGGACATCAATTTGTATCGCGATGATCTGACACGAGTCGCCTCGCAGCCCGTGGTCCTGAAGACGGAAGTGCCGCCGCACATCGATGACCGCGATGTGGTGCTGGTCGATGACGTCCTGTACACCGGGCGGACGATTCGAGCCGCGCTCGACGCGCTCTGTGATTTCGGCCGCATGCGTACGATCCAGCTGGCGGTCCTGATCGATCGCGGGCATCGGGAGCTCCCGATCGAAGCAAACTTTACCGGCCAGAAGGTCTCGACGAAAGACAATGAGGTCGTTGAGGTCAAGCTCACGGAAATCGACGGCGAAGACGCGATTTACGTCATGGAAAAAATCTAGGTGCTGAAGCGGAAAGACGTTCTTGGAATCCAGGATCTCAATCGTGAAGAAATTTTAGAAATCCTCGATACCACCGAATCCTTCCAGGAAGTTTCCACCCGGCCCATCAAGAAAGTTCCTACGCTCCGCGGCAAAACCGTCATCAACCTGTTTTTCGAGTCGTCGACGCGCACGCGCACTTCGTTTGAAATCGCGGGCAAGCGGCTGTCGGCCGACGTCGTCAATATCTCGGCTTCGACCAGCAGCGTCTCGAAAGGCGAGACCTTGATCGACACCGCAAAAACGCTCGACGCCATGTCCGCCGATGCCGTTGTCATCCGTCATCCCTCTTCCGGAGCTCCGCACACACTGGCCAGGTTGACGCGTGCCTCGATCATTAACGGCGGCGACGGCGCTCACGAGCATCCCACCCAGGCGCTTCTCGATGCCTGCACGATCCGCCAGCGGAAAGGCCGGCTCAATGATCTGAAAGTTGCCATCGTCGGCGATGTCGCGCACAGCCGCGTTGCAAGATCGAACACCCATCTGCTGACGAAGTTCGGCTCTCACGTATGGCTTTGTTCGGCGCCGACGCTGATGCCGCCCGGCATCGAGAAGATGGTCTGCGAAAACGGCGAGTTCCTGCACCATACCAGTTCGATGGACGAAGCCATCCGCGACGCCGACGTCATCATGATGCTGCGCGTTCAGTTTGAGCGCATGAGCGAATCCTTTTTCCCATCCGTTCGCGAATATTTCCGTTATTACGGACTGACGCATGAGCGCGCCAGACAGGCCAAAGAGGATGTCATCATCATGCATCCCGGGCCGATCAACCGGGGTGTTGAAATCGCCACCGATGTCGCGGATGGTCCGTATTCGGTCATTCTCGATCAGGTGGCCGCCGGCGTGGCGGTGCGCATGGCGATTCTGTATCTGTTGCTTGGAGGGTAATGGATCTCATCATAAAAAACGGCAGGGTTGTCGATCCCGCTCGCAAGCTCGATACAGTCACGGATGTTCTCATCCGAAATGGCAGGATTGCGGCGGTCGGTAACGCCGCCGGCGCACCCGAGATTCCAGTCTTTGATGCTACAGGGCTGATCGTCGCGCCCGGGTTCTTCGACATTCATGTTCACCTGCGTGAGCCGGGTACCGAAGAGGCGGAAACCATAGCTTCCGGCGGAAACGCGGCCGTGGCCGGAGGGTTCACGGCCGTCGCCCCGATGCCGAACACGAAACCGCCGAACGATAATCCTTCCATTACGCATTACATCGTTTCGGAAGCGCGCCGCTCATCGCCGGCCCGCGTGTTTCCGATCGGCGCGATCACGAAAGAACAGAAGGGTGAAACGCTGGCCGAAATCGGGGAGATGTTCGAAGCCGGCATCGCCGGCGTTTCCGATGACGGCAAGCCGGTCATGGACGCCCAGTTGTTTCGCCGCGCGCTGGAATATGCGCAGATGTTCGACCTGCCCGTCATCCAGCATTGCGAGGATCTGCATTTATCCAAGGGCGGTGTCATGCACGAGGGCATGTATTCCACGCGGCTTGGGCTGAAAGGCATTCCCTCCGCCGCCGAAGAAACGATGGTTTCGCGCGACTTGATATTGGCCCAGTTGACGCGCGGCAAATATCACGTCGCGCACTTGAGTACACGCCGGGCTGTGGAAATGGTGCGCGACGCGAAGGCGCGCGGCCTGCAGATTACGGCCGAAGTCACGCCCCACCATTTCACGCTGACGGATGCTGCCGTCGCCAACTACGATACGAATGCCAAAATGAACCCGCCGCTCCGGTCCGCGGATGATGTTGCGGCGCTGGTTCACGGCCTTCAGGACGGAACGATCGATGCCATTGCGAGCGACCACGCGCCGCATCACATTAATTTGAAGATGCTGGAATTCGATCGTGCGCCCTTCGGCATAACCGGTCTCGAAACTGCCGTTGGCCTGGCCTGCACGAAGCTGCAACTGCCGATTGCCCGACTGATCGAATTGCTTTCGCTCAATCCTCAGCGGATCATGAAGGTGCGCAATTGGGGTCTGTTCGAAGGCAGCGATGCGGATCTCACGATTCTCGACCTGAACCGCGCCTGGACATTCGACGTCGCTCAATCGCGCTCAAAAAGCCGCAATTCGCCGTTTAACGGATGGCAACTGAAGGGCAAGGCCGTCGCGACGATTGTCGGAGGCAAACTTGTCTATGAAGACCGGAGGTAAGAGGGGAAGGAACGCAAGAGGCACAAGAAGCACAAGATGTAGTTTGCTGCTCTTGTGCTTTTTGTGCTTCTTGTGTTCCTTCCCCTCTTACGGCCAGCCGGCGCTGTCGAATCCGAAATTCAAGTCGGCCGAAGACTTTGTCGCGAAGGACCACGATCGATTCGTACGCGAACTGATTCAGATCACCGAAGTCCCGGCGCCTCCATTTAAAGAAGACAAGCGGGGCAGGCTCTATGCGGATATGCTCCGGCAAAGCGGCCTCACCAATGTGCAAATCGATCCGGAAGGTAATGTCATCGGGGTCCGGAAGGGCACGGGCAATGGCCCGTTGATCGCGATTGCGGCTCATCTCGACACCGTGTTTCCTGAAGGAACGCACATCCAGGTGCGCCGTGAAGGCACGAAGCTATTTGCGCCGGGTGTCGGCGACGATTCGAGAGCGCTTGCAGTCCTGCTTGAAATCGTTCGCGCAATGGACGCGGCCAGGATTCAAACTACGAGCGACATTCTTTTCATCGGCAATGTCGGCGAAGAGGGTGAAGGCGATCTTCGAGGAATGAAGTATCTCTTCCAGCGAGGCCCGTACAAAGACAAGATCAAGATGTTCATTTCCCTCGATCCGTTCGGATGGGGCAACGATGTTACGGTGGGTGGCGTCGGCAGCAAGCGTTTCAAAGTCACCTTCAAAGGTCCCGGCGGACACAGCTTCGGGTCGTTCGGAGTTGTCAGTCCGGCATTCGCCCTGGGCAACGCCATCGCGAAGCTGTCGCGGATGCTGGTGCCTTCCAATCCCAGAACGACCTTCAATGTCGGCGTCATCGGCGGCGGCACGTCCGTCAATTCGATTCCATTCGAGTCCTGGATGGAGGTCGACATCCGTTCCGAACAGAAGGAGGAATTGGACAAAACCGTCGAGACCTTCACGCGGCTGATGCATGAGGCCGAAGACGAGGAAAATCATGCGAGGTCGACGATTCAGGGCCGCATCGAAGTTGAAGTGAAATTGATCGGCGATCGCCCTTTCGGCCAGGTCGCGATGAACTCCACGATTGTCCAGACCGCGGCCGCCGTCATCCGGGCCTTCGGTGGGAATCCGACATATGGGCCGAGCAGCACGGATTCAAACATTCCGATGAGCATGGGTATTCCCGCCATCACGCTGGAGTCCGGCGGGACCGGCGGCCGCAACCACACGCTCGACGAATGGATCGATGTGGAGAAGGGGCCCAGCGTGAGAGGAATCGAGATCGCGATGGGCGTGTTGGTCTCTCTGGCGGGAGTGAATTAGCGCATGGCTTGTGAGCGACCCCCTGCCGCCTTCGGCGGCTTC